>NZ_JAGGLG010000048.1 GCF_017874315.1 Symbiobacterium terraclitae
TCGACTCGGAGCGCTTGACGAAACGCCGGATGCGTGACCCGCATGTCCGGTGTTGTGAGAGGTCGTAGGGCGACCCTACGGCCTACTCGATTTCACCGCGCCGCCTGGCACAGGGTGAGGAGCTCAGACGGGTGCGCCGGTCTGTAGTCGCAAGGCACCGCAGGGTTCACGGCGCCCCACAGCGCCAGGGCGAACTTCACCCCCGCGGCGTGTGCGCACAGGCTGTCGTTGACGGAGTCCCCGACGTACAGCACGTCGGCCGGCCCGAGCCCGGTGTCCGCCAGCAGCTTGAGGAGGGGGTCGGCGCTCGGCTTGCCCCGTTCGGTGTCGTCCGCGCAGACGACGGCGGCGAAGCTGTCCCGGAACCCGAAGCGGGAGAGGATGTCGAGTTCCCCCCGGGTCCTGGAGGTCACGATCCCCAGGGTGATCCCGGCCGCCCTCAGGCCGGCCAGGAGGTCCTCGATACCGGGGAAGGCGCTTACCAGGTGGCTCGACTCCCGGCTGTACGCGATCCACTTGTGGATGGCAGCCTGAACGTCCGGGACCCCGAGCTGCTCCAGAACCACGGCGCCCGGAATCCCCAATGCAAAGCGCAGCTCGTCCTCCGAGTACTTGCGCCCCAGTTCTTCCAGCAGTACCTGCTGAAGCGAAGCGATGATCGACTGGTTGGTATCGATCAGCGTCCCGTCCACATCAAAGGCCACGCACTTGTACACCAGTTGTTCCTCCACGTCAGTCGCCTTCGTCTTCGACCGTTACCGGGCACCGGGGCGCCCGCGGAGAATCACGGTCTGAAAGGTTATTCCTGCAATGCGACATGACTCCTGCTTTTCGGCTGCGAAGTTCGTCTCGGCGGTCAGTGCGTTCGCCAGCAAACTGCCGGTGCGGCGCTCCAGCGATGGTGCTCCCCGTCAGGAACGAACCTGTCGCGGACACTTGCGCGGCCGCCAGGCCTGAGAGCGCCTTGGCGGAACGCCTAGGTCTCCCCCGGCCGACGGTACACCTTCGTCTCCGTAAGGTCGGGCCGGCCCAGACTCCGGCGGGAGCGAACCTAAAGGACCGGTGGCGAGTCCTATAATCGTACGGCAGCGCAACATGTGACGGGGGTGGTCCGACCGGACGCGCAAGCCACAGATCTCACCGGAGCGGAAGGCGGTCTACTACGGCGGCATGGGCGTCATGGCCCTGGGCGTTCTGCTGTTCCTCTCGAACTTCCTGATCATCCCCTTCTCTGCCCCCAAGTCCGGCCCGTTCTTCGACCCCTTCTCCGACCCGTTCGCGGAAATGCGCGGGATGGCGCTGCGCGGCGTCGGGGGCATCGTGCTGCTGATGATCGGAGGCTTCATGATGAGCGGAGGTGTCAGGGGAGCCGCTGGTTCCGGGCTGATCCTCGACCCGGAGAAGGCCCGCGAGGACCTCAGCCCGTGGGCCCGCACGGCGGGCGGCCTCGTGAAGGACGCCCTCGAGGAGGTTCGCACCTCTGCCGCGCAGGGTTCGCCCGAGCCGCAGGCGGTGGTGAAGGTTCGCTGCCCCCAGTGCAGGGCGCTGAACGACGAGGACGCCAGGTTCTGCGACCAGTGCGGCTCTCCCCTGTAGCCACACGCGTGCCGACGCCCGGGCTGACCTGCAGCCCGGGCGTCTGTCTTGGTGTGCGGTCTCAGTACTCCACCCTCCCGCCGGGGCATAGAATGTAGGAACCCCATCGGGAGGGAGGAGACAGCCCTATGGATGACCGTGACCTGCCTGTCCTGGAAGAGGCGATCGGGGAGATCTGGGAGACGGCGCGGCGGCTGGGCCTGGATCCGTTCCCCACCCACTTCGAGATCGTGCCGGCGACCATCCTCTACGAGTTCGGCGCATACCTGCTGCCCGGCCGCTTCAGCCACTGGACGCACGGCAAGGCGTACTACAGCATGAAGGCTTCGTACGACTACGGCCTCAGCAAGATCTACGAGCTGGTGATCAACGCCAACCCCAGCTACGCCTTCCTGCTGGAGACCAACACCCTGCTGCACAACAAGTTCGTCGTGGCCCACGTCTTCGGCCACACCGACTTCTTCAAGAACAACATCTGGTTCGCCCCCACCAACCGGCAGATGCTGGAGACCGTGAGTCAGAACGCCCAGCGCATCCGCCAGTACGGCATTGACGAAGGGAGCCTCGAGGTGGAGCGGTTCCTGGATGCCGTGCTCTCCATCTCCGACCACATCGACCCCTTCCCCCGCCGGGAGGCGCCGGAGCCCAAGGCGGAGACGCCAGCCAGGGGAGGGGAGGGGCCGTACGCCGACCTCTTCCCCCGGCAGGAGGAGGGCGAGCGGGTGGCCCGGGGCCGCACTGCGAAGCCGGCCCGGCGCAAGGTGCCGCCCGAGCCGGAGAAGGACCTGCTGCTCTTCCTCCTGGAGCACGCCGACCACCTGGAGGACTGGCAGCGGGACATCATCGCCATCGTGCGGGAGGAGGCGCTCTACTTCGTACCGCAGATGCAGACCAAGATCATGAACGAGGGCTGGGCCTCGTTCTGGCACATGCGCATCATGCGGGAGCTGGACCTCAGCGACGAGGAGTTCGTGGAGTTCGGCCGGCTCCACTCGGCGGTCTGCACGCCCGGGCACCGCCGCATCAACCCGTACTACGTCGGGCTGAAGGTCTTCGAAGACATCGAGAAGCGCTTCGGCCACGACAAGGTCTTCGAGGTGCGGGAGATGGAGAACGACGTCTCCTTCCTGCGCACCTACCTGACCGAGGAGCTGGTCAAGGACCTCGACCTCTTCGTCTACGAGCTGAAGGACGAGGAGTGGACCATCACCGACAAGCAGTGGGAGCGGGTGAGAGACGCCCTCTGCGACGCGATGACCAACTTCGGCCACCCCTACATCGTGGTGGAGGACGGCGACTACAAGGGCCGGCGCGAGCTCTACCTGCGCCACCAGCACGACGGCCGGGACCTCGACCTGCCCTACGCCGAGCGCACGCTGCAGTACGTCCACCAGATCTGGGGCCGGCCGGTGCACCTGGAGACCCGGGTGGAGGGCAAGGCGGTGCGCCTCACCTGCGAGGGCGAGAAGGTGAGGAGGGAGACCCTCTAGATATCGAAATAGATGATCGGGGGCGGCGCAGGCCGCCCCCGATCTGTTGGTGCGCCCAGCATGGGCGCTGACTTGTTGGTGAAAGCCCGTCAGCCAGAGCCGGGTGGGCCTGGTGAGCGTAGACACAGCCGGAGGCCGGCGTGCGGGGCCGTGTAGTGGGCCTGCCAACGGAAGATGCGATAGTAGGTGCCCCGGAGCTGCATGAGCTCCTGGTGCGTGCCCGACTCGACGATTCGCCCCTTGTCGAGCACGTAGATCCGGTCGCAGTTGAGCACGGTGGAGAGGCGGTGCGAGATGACCACCGTGGTCGTGCCGGCGCGCACCCGGCGGATGTTCTACCACACCAGGGCTTCCGTGGCGGAGTCCAGGTTGCTGGTCGCCTCGTCCAGCACCAGGAGCGGCACGTCGCGGAACAGGGCGCGGGCGATGCCCAGGCGCTGCGCCTGGCCGCCGGAGAGATTTGCTCCCCCGGGGTCCAGCATGCTGTCGTACTGGCGGGGCAGGCGCAGGATGAACTCATCCGCAGCGGCGAGGCTGGCGGCCCTGCGCGCCTCGTCGAGGGTTGCCGCCTTGCGCAGCGTGATGTTCTCCAGCACCGACCCCTCGAACAGGTATGGCTTCTGGAACACCACGCTCACCTGCCTGCGCAGGTGCTCCCGGTCCAGGTCGCGGAGCGGGTGACCGTCAAAGAGCATCTCACCCGAGCTCGGTGTGTACAGCCCGGCCAGCAGCCCGACCAGGGTCGTCTTCCCGGAGCCGGTCTCCCCGACGATGGCCACGTGCTCGCCCGGCCGTACGTCCAGGGAGATCCCCTTGAGCACCGGGCGGCGCGGGTCCTAGCCGAAGGACACGTCGTGTCCAGCCGCAGCGACCCGCCCAGCTGGCGCTCCAGGGGCAGTTCGAGGATGGACTGTATCCGGTCGATCACGACCAGGGCGTCCATGATGGAGATGGCCAGCTGCGGCACGCCCTGGACGAGCGCCAGCAGGAACGTCAGCAATCCGAAGACGAAGACGATCTCGCCGGTGGTCATGCCGCCGCCGAGCACCTGGACCGCGGCCAACCACAGCACGGCGGCCGTCGTGGCGGAGTTGATGAGCGTGACCAGCGAGGAGGGCAGGGAGTTGCGGTTTCAACGCACGTTGCCGATGTGAGCCGTTGCTAGGGCGAAACTTCGGTCACCTTAATGATAGGGTGGGTGATGGGCATATCGGGATCAAGAAAGATCTCTGCCGTCTCCCAAGGGTTCTGTAGTTCCAGGGCGCCACGCACTTGGTAGGTCTGGTCCGGAGACAGGGAACCATCGAAAAGCAACCACACCAGTCCGTGATCCGGAGAGTAGCCCTCGTAGGCATTTGATCCGAAGTGTTGCCTGATCTCCACAGGGCCGGCAAAGTCCAGACTGCCAGACCGCCACAACAGCGTGAAGGCGGTTTGGGTTTCGTAAAACGGCACGCTATAGTGTGCAAGGATCCATGGCCAGACCGTGAGAAACGGTTCGGCATGGAGGCGATCAACCGCTCGATCCACGTCCAGAGGCGGATCGAGATCCAGCGCGGCGACGCGCTCAACCAACTGGGTGACCGAACGCATCTCGTCATGCCGAATCCAGTCGAGCATGGCATCCTCAATCGCAGCCAAGTATCGCACGCGGCGGATGATCTCGCGATCCCTGAACGTCCGCACCTCCTCCGGTACCGGCACTTGTTCCAGAAGTCCGAGGACCACGTCCACGTACTCCCGGCGCTTGTCCCGGAACTTCTGCCACTGTTCTGGTGACATGCCGGTCAAGGCAGGATGTGCCCGGGGATCGGTAATGTCGAGCGTCTCGCCGTTTATCGTCACCGTCTGCGCATGGTAACGTACTCCGACGCTCCCGGCCCACAGCGGCGCGGTACGGAATGCCAGCGCCGCGACGTGGTCCGATGTGAGAACCCCTCCGGCCCAACGCTCCGTCCACGGCCAAGTCGGAGGAACGAATACCTGAACGGCCGGCTCGAAGTGCCCCGCATTTTCACTGAACAGGGTAGAAAGTCGCACCGTGACAGCCACACCCGGAGCCTCCGGCTGCGGTACAGTGCCGATCTGGTCGGACCGCACCCATCCGGTGTGGGGGGTGGCCAGGGCAGGGGTGTTGAACACGGTGGCGCCGAGGGGAACGGAGGACTGCAACGCCTCGGGTGCCCGCGTGTAATAGGTCACCTTTTGCCAGCCGTGGTGCTGGTCTCCTTCGATTACGAAGGTGTCCATGTGCTGCAACACGCGGATGACACGGCCATCGGGCTGGTCCACGACGGCGACGCTATCGCGCACCGCGTAACCGATCGGTGGCCCCCCCTGTTCGCTCAGAAGACGTAAGAGCGGTTTCTCACTGGTGTCGTGATCCACGACCAGATCGCGCACCTGTGCCAGCGGGCTTGGTCTTGCCTGGCTGACCAGGAAAGAAACATCCTCTTTCAGGACGCTGCCGTCGGCCGCTTTCAATCCGGCCGGGAGAACGACCATCGCAGTTCCCATCGGCAGCCCGCCGCTGGCGGCCCAGATCCTGAGCTGGTTGCCCCGGATTCGGTAGACGTCCTGTGGCTGTCCGCCAAAATAGGGATCTCGTGACCCGGCCGGGTGGATGGGCACATAGGAGCCCTGTTGAATGTAGAACAGTTCCAAGTCCTGCTCCGGTGCCAACTGCCGGTCAAACGTGAGGGTGAAGGCCGATCCGGGTACATAGTCCACCGCATAGGGGGGCGCTTCTGGCCAGATGAACCCGTAGACTTCGCCGGGAACCTCCACCCTCAACAGTCGGGGTTGCTCCGTGAGGCGTCCACAACTGACAAGGGAGAAGCACAACACGCCTAATAATAGTGCGGAGACAAGTTGTTTCCTGCGGTCGTGTATCACCTGCAGCATCTCCTTACTGCGGCTGGCCCTCCCTGGGTAGACTCCCCAGTTAGGGCCAGCCGCACAGTTCTACATTGCCTCATCCTTGGGGATGATGCCATGTTCGCTGTCGACTACGATTACAGGCAGTCCTTGCATATGACCGCCCTTTCTTATCAGTCCCCGGACTGCTGCCGGAACTGTCTTGACGCTACCCGTCTGATTATACCGTCTAATCCGACAAATATCAAGAGGACATGTCTGTTGGCATCCCGATGGAGAAGGTGATTGAGGACAACAGCAGCTACTTTCGGAGCATCATACTCAAGGTCGGTCTCCGCAACACCGATCAGACGGCGGTGGAAAACACGGGGACCGACATCAGCCGCTACATCAACCTGTGCCGTCCGAAGGACTACCAGCCTGCCACTTTCCGGTATTTCTTTAGCCAGGTTCTGGAGGAGCACCAGAAGGTTAAGCGTCCTGAAGGACCTGGCCTACGCGGGGAGGTCGTGTACGACCCCCAGAGGGGGGAGGTTCAGTTCGTGCGCACGGGGGACTGGTTGGACCTGCCAGCCGTGGACATGGACCCCGACGACGTCCTGACCGTCTTGATGGAGCGCTACCTTACGGAACAAAGCCCCGCCGGACTCCATGACTCCGTCTGCTGGATCGGGGTGACCAAACTGCCGTAAGCGTGCCTAAGGTCCGTGTCGACTACGGCCTCAGCAAGATCTACGAGCTGGTGATCAACGCCAACCCCAGCTACGCCTTCCTGCTGGAGACCAACTCCCTGCTGCACAACAAGTTCGTAGTGGCCCACGTGTTCGGCCACACCGACTTCTTCAAGAACAATATCTGGTTCGCCCCCACCAACCGGCAGATGCTGGAGACGGTGAGCCAGAACGCCCAGCGCATCCGCCAGTACGGCATCGACGAGGGAAGCCTCGAGGTGGAGCGGTTCCTGGATGCCGTGCTCTCCATCTCCGACCACATCGACCCCTTCCCCCGCCGGGAGGCGCCGGAGCCCAAGGCGGAGACGCCACCTGGACCTCTTCGTCTACGAGCTGAAGGACGAGGAGTGGACCATCACCGACAAGCAGTGGGAGCGGGTGCGGGACGCCCTCTGCGACGCGATGACCAACTCCGGCCACCCCTACATCGTGGTGGAGGACGGCGACTACAAGGGCCGGCGCGAGCTCTACCTGCGCCACCAGCACGACGGCCGGGACCTCGACCTGCCCTACGCCGAACGCACGCTGCAGTACGTCCACCAGATCTGGGGCCGGCCGGTGCACCTGGAGACCCGGGTGGAGGGCAAGGCGGTGCGCCTCACCTGCGAGGGCGAGAAGGTGCGGAGGGAGACCATATAGATGACCGGGGACGGCCTGTGCCGCCCCCGGTCCGTCGTACCAGCGCATCTACCGCCGTGCGGAGACCGCCATGCGCCGGTAGGTGTGCCGCCTGCCCTTCACGGCCAGGCAGTAGGCCAGGATGTTCTCGGGCACCGCCACGCCGAAGTAGCCGGCGTCGCCCAGGTGGTGCAGGTCGACGCCCGCCATCTTGGCGTAGAGCGCCAGCTGCCGGATCGTGGCCTCGTCGGCGCCCTCCTGGGAGGTGCCGATGGCCGAGAGCGCCAGCGCGCCCTTGCGGTGTGCGGCCTGCACGCAGGCCCGCACCCCGTCCACCGTGGCGCCCGGCACCGTCCCGGGAGCGGGTACCAGCAGCACGTCGGCACCGGCGTCCACGAAGGCCTCGGCCTCCTCCGGGGTCAGCAGCCCCCTGCCGTCCGAGAGGCCCACCCCGGCCGCGTGCATCCGGCCCGCGATCAGCACGGCCCTGTCGCCCACGGCCTGCCGGATCCGCCGGAGGGCCTCCAGGATGGACTCGTTGGTCACCATCGTGTGGGGGTTTCCCGTCAGGCAGATGAAGTCGGCACCCTGCTCCACCGCCCGCGCGGCGTTCTCCGGGGTGGCCCGGCGGCCGGGCGGAACCCGGTCGCTGGGCTCCAGGTTCACCCCTACCGGCCGGCCCACCAGCGCCTTCAGATCGCCGCAGGTCTGCCCCGTGCCTTCCGGCAGCCCGGCGATGGCGGGGCGGGTGCAGTCGTAGCAGTTGAGCAGCAGGATGTCGGCCCCGAACGCGGCCGCGAGCTCGGCGTTGCTGACGCCGTCCACCAGGGGAGGGGCGTGCACCACCGTCTCCGCCACCACCAGCCGGCCTTCCGAGAGCCGGATTCCCTCCAGCAGCGCCGGGCGCGTGAGCCGCGTCAGCCCCGAGGGCGGCATGTCAAGAAGTCGCATCGCAGTTCCTCCCATCCACCACCCGGCAGACGGCGTCCCGTCCGGCCTCGACCGGCCCCTCGGCCAGCACCTCCACCCGGCGGTCCGCGCCGGGGTCGAGGACGACCACCGGGCTCAGCGGCGAGCGGGCCTGCGCCCGCAGCGCCGCCAGGTCCAGGTGGATCAGCGGCTGGCCGGCCTCTACCCGGTCGCCCAGCGCGACCACGGGGCGGAACACGCCCTTGGCCTTGCTGCTGTCGACGCCCAGGTGGATCAGGATCTCTGTGCCGGCGGCCGTCCGGAGGGCCAGGGCGTGGCCGGTGGGGAAGAGGGCGACCACCTCGCCGGCCGCCGGCGCAACCACCAGGTCGCCGCCGGGGTCGATGGCCAGACCGTCGCCCAGCATCCGGCCGGCGAAGACCGGGTCGGGGACGTCGTCGAGCGGTACGGCACGGCCGGAGATGGGGGCAAGCAGGGTGACCACGGTCATCTAGATCATATCCTTCATGATTTGCTCAATGCGCTCGGCAGAGGTGCCCAGGATCACCTGCACCACCTTGCCGACCTTCATGACGCCCACGGCCCCCAGCGCCTTCAGCTGCTTCTCGTCCACGGCGGCGGGGTTGTTCACAACCAGCCGGAGGCGGGTGATGCAGGACTCCAGCTCGGCGACGTTCTCCTTGCCGCCCAGCGCGGCCAGGATCGCCTGGGCCTTCTCTCTGTCGTTCACGTTCACCACTCCCTGTCAGTGATACTCAATCAATTGGGTGCGCCGCTGTCGTCCACCTCCCGGCCGGGCGTCGGGATGTTGAACCGCACGATGGCCCACCGGAAGATGAAGTAGTACAGGACGGCGAACACGAGGCCGATGGGGATCAGCAGCCACGCATTATCGGATGCGATGCCGTAGTTCAGCACGTAGTCAATCAGGCCCGCCGAGAAGGTGAAGCCGTGGTGGATGTCCAGCAGCTGCGCGACCGCCATGGAGATGCCGGCCAGCACCGCATGGATGGCGTAGAGCAGCGGGGCGACGAACATGAAGGCGAACTCGATCGGCTCGGTGATGCCGGTCAGGAACGAGGTGAAGGCCGCGGAGAGCATGATGCCGCCGACCCGGGCGCGGTTCTCGGGACGGGCCGCATGGGTCATGGCCAGGGCCGCGCCGATGAGGCCGAACATCATGATCGGGAACCAGCCGGCCATGAAGAAGCCGGCGGTCGGGTCGCCCGCGAAGAACCGGTTCAGGTCGCCGGTCGCGATGGTGCCGTCGGCCTTCGGGAACTCGCCGAAGACGAACCAGACCAGGCTGTTGATGACGTGGTGCAGGCCCAGCGGGATCAGGAGCCGGTTCAGCAGGCCGAAGATGCCGACACCGAAGGCCCCGGCGGCCACCAGCCACTGACCGATGGCGCCGATGCCGTGCTGGATGGGAGGCCAGATGAACCCGAAGATCAGGCCGAGGACGGTTGCAGCACCGGCTGTGACGATGGGGACGAAGCGCCTGCCGCCGAAGAAGCCCAGGTAGTCAGGCAGCTTGGTGTCCTTGAAGCGCACGTACATGTTGGCCGCCAGGATACCGCCGATGATACCGGCCAGGACGCCCATGTTGATCTCGTCGTTGATTGTGACGGCGACCTTGGTGATGACGAAGTACGCGACGACGCCGGAGAGTCCTGCCACGCCCGAGTCCTTGGCCAGGCTGACCGCGAGGCCCACGGCGAAGAGCAGCGGCAGGTTGCTGAAGATCGCGTCGCCGGCCTGGGCCATCCACGGCCAGTCCAGGACGTCCGGCTGACCGAGTCGCAGGAGCAGACCCGCCGCGGGGAGGACGGCCACGGGCATCATGAGACCCTTACCAACCTTCTGCAGCTGTGCAAGCATCCTTCAGACCTCCTTCTCACAGGATGACGGTGTGAACCCGGGGTCGGAACGGCGGAACCGGAACCTACCCTCCTTTCTTCGGGGCCTTGATCAAGCACAAAGCCAGCCAGAGATCGCCCCACCACCCGCGCGGGTGCCGGGACTCCTCTGGCTGGCTCATGCCCGTCTGCAAAGAGCGGTAACACGCCAGCGCAAAGAGCTACTGTGTCAAGTTCTTCAGGCGCAGGAGATGCAGGGCCAGATACCCCACCTCGTCGTCGCTCACCGGCCGGCCCAGACGCTCGGCCATGTAGTCGCCGAGCCGGCGGGCCCGGTCGAACGCGTCGGGGTACTCGGTGCGGATGCGGTCCAGGACCGGATTGGTCTCGCCCTTTCCCGAGACGATAAGCTCGACGGCCAGCCGGAGGTGAAGCAGGATGCGCGCGAGGCGCGGGTCGTCGTCGGACCAGGAAATACCTGCTTCGGAGGCCAGAAACGCAGCCGATTCGCGGATGAGCGCCTGGTATCGCGCCACCACCTTGGGCGACTCCCTGCGCCGGGCCCCCAGGAGGTGCAGCGCCAGGATCCCCTGCTCCTCCTCCGGGAGCGACACCCCCAGCCGGGCTGCGATCATCTCCACCGCCTGGCCGGCCAGTTCGTACTCCTCGGGATAGAGCAGCTGGATCTGGGCAAGGAACGGGTTGGGCACCGGCATTCCCTGCCGGACGCGGTCCAGGGTCGCCGCGAGGTGCTCCGCAAGCGTGAGGTGGGCCTCCTCGGAGAGGGGGCCGAACCGCCCGGCGGCCAGGTGGAGGATCTCCTCGGCCACGCCGATGACGGCGCCCGAGATGGTCTCCGTCATGCGCAGGAACCGCGTGCGGTTCCGGCTCTCGTCCAGCCGGAAGACCTTCTCGATGCGGGGATCGTCCGGGCTGACAGGGCCCGAGACCTGGAACCCCAGCCCCCGCCCCACGACGACGACCTCCTGGTCGGACCCTGGATCGTACGCGAGCAGGACGTTGTTGTTCAGGGCCTTCAGGGGTCGCAAGGGGCAGTCCCTGTACGTCTCCATATCATACCTATTCCCTCCATTCTGCGAGATTCCTGCCGAGTGGACCAGGAACCCCGCGCGGCAGCGAGCCGCGCCTCGGGGACAAGGGAGATCGGGAGATGACAGAGAAGATAGAGCAGAGGGAATCGAAAGTCCGAGGAAAGGGGAGGGAACGGGGTTGGACGACGTGGTGATTCTGGGGGGCGCCCGCACGCCCTTCGGCAGCTTCGGTGGCGCGCTGAGGGAGATCTCGGCCGTCGACCTTGGGGTGGCGGCCGCGCGCGCTGCGCTGGAGCGGACGGGCGTGCCGGCCGCTGCGGTGGACGAGGTGGTCGTGGGCAACGTCATCCACACCGGCAAGGACGCGCCGTACCTCGCGCGGCACATCGCCCTGTACGCCGGCATCCCGGTGGAGACGCCGGCCCTGACCGTCAACCGGCTCTGCGGGTCCGGGCTCCAGGCGGCGGTCTCGGCCGCGCACAGCATCCGGGCCGGCGAGGCCAGCGTGGCGCTGGTCGGCGGGGCGGAGTCGATGAGCCAGGCCCCGTACGTGCTGCGCAACCGGTTCGGGTCCGGCATCGGCACGCCCGAGCTGGGCGACGCCCTGTGGGAGACGCTCACCGACACCTACTGCGGATGCGGCATGGCCATCACGGCCGAGAACATCGCCGAGCGCTACGGCATCGCACGCGATGAGCAGGACCGCTTCGCCCTGCTCTCGCAGCAGCGGGCGGCCGCAGCGCGGGAGCGGCTGGCCGAGGAGATCGCGCCCGTCGAGCTGCCTGCCCGGCGCGGCGAGGTCCGCCGGCTGGAAGCGGACGAGCATCCGAGGCCCGACACCACCTACGAGGCCCTGGCGCGGCTGCCCGCCCGGTTCAAGCAGGGCGGCACCGTGACGGCCGGCAACGCCAGCGGCATCAACGACGGCGCCGCAATGCTGCTGCTGGCCTCGGCCCGCCGGGCCGAGGCCGAGGGCTGGAAGCCCCTCGGGCGGCTGGTGAGCTGGGCGGTGGCCGGCGTCGACCCCCATTACATGGGCATGGGGCCGGTGCCGGCGAGCCGCAGGGCCCTGGAGCGGGCCGGGCTCAGCCTCGCCGACATCGACCTGGTGGAGGTGAACGAGGCCTTCGCCGCCCAGTACCTGGGGGTGGAGAAAGAACTGGGCCTCGACCGCGAGCGGACCAACGTCAACGGCGGCGCCATCGCCCTGGGCCACCCGGTGGGCGCCAGCGGGGCGCGCCTGCTGCTCACGCTGCTCCTCGAGCTGCGCCGCCGGGGCGGCCGGTACGGCCTGGCTACCCTCTGCATCGGCGGCGGCCAGGGCATCGCCGCGGTGGTGGAGGCACTGCCCTGAGCAGCGACGCGGCCGCGGGGAGGCGCCGGGCGCCCCGGTCACGACCGGGAGGTCACCTTCAGCCCGACGATGCCGGCCAGGATCATCAGGATGAAGAGGATGCGCAGCGCATCCCTGGGCTCGCCCAGCGCCAGGATGCCCACCAGTGCCGTGCCCACGGCGCCGATGCCGGTCCAGACGCCGTAGGCCGTGCCCAGGGGGAGCGACTTCATCGCCTGGTTCAGCAGGCCGAAGCTGGCCAGCATCAGCACGATCGTCAGCACCGAGGGCCACAGGCGGGTGAAGCCCGCCGAGTACTTCATCGCGGTTGCCCAGCCGACCTCCATCAGCCCCGCGATCACGAGGTAGATCCAGGCCAAGTGTCACAGCCTCCCGACGAATCGTGTCGCAAGCGAAAGGCCCGGGGGAGATCACGCAGGTGATTCCTCCCGGGCTTTTATCCCGCCGTGTACGCAGCTCGCCCCTTATTCTACCCGCCGTTGCGGTGCGCCGCAAGGGGCGGGCCGCCTATCACGCCGGCAGCGGCCCCGGCTGGCCCACGTGGAACCCCTGGGCGGCGTCGACCCCGCACTCCCGCAGGATGTCCAGCGCCTGATCGGAGCCGACGTACTCCGCCACGGTCTGGATGCCCAGCCCCCGGGCCATGGTGACGATGGCCCGCACGAGGTTCTGATCCACCGGGTCGGCGTGCAGCCGGCTGATGAAGCCGCCGTCGATCTTCAGCGAGCGCACCGGCAGCTGCTTCAGGTAGAGCAGCGACGAGAAGCCGGACCCGAAATCGTCCAGCGCGAACTGGCAGCCCATCTCCGTGAGGGCCTGGATGAGGGAGGCCGCCTGGTCCGGGTCCGACACCGCCGCAGACTCCGTGAGCTCGAACCGCAGCGACCCGGGGGGAATCTGGTGCTCGTGGATGAGCCCCCGGATGTGCTCCAGCAGGTCCGGGTCCGTCAGGGCGTGCGCGGAGAGGTTGACCGAGAGCGTGATCTGCTTGCCGCACGCCCTCTGCTCGGCGATGGTCTCGACCGCCCGCCGCACGACCCACCGGTCGATGTCGCGCATCAGCCCGAAGGACTCCGCCACCGGCAGGAACTCCGCCGGCGGGATCAGGCTGCCGTCGCGGTCGACCATCCGCAGCAGCGCCTCGTACTGGGTCACCTCGTTGCGCCGCAGGTCGAGGATCGGCTGGAAGACGAGGGTGAACCGGTTCTCCGCCAGCGCGGTGCGGATGCGGGCCTCCCAGGCCGGCCACGCGCCCATGCCGGCTTCCGGGCCGTCAGGCGAGAAGACGCGGTAGCGGTCGCGGCCGCTGTGCTTCGCCTGGTACATCGCCAGGTCGGCGTGCAGCATCAGCTCCTCCACCGTGCGGCCGTGGTCCGGGTAGAGCGCAATGCCGATGGAAACGGTCACGCCGACCGGCCGGTCGTTGAAGAAGGCGATGTGCGTCCGCACGGCCGCCAGCAGCCGGGCCGCCAGTTCCTTCGCCCCGGGGCCGTCGATGTCCGGGACGAGGATGCCGAACTCGTCGCCGCCGAGGCGGGCCACCGTGCCGCGCTCGCCGATAATGCGCAACATCACCTGCGCCAACCCCCTCAGCAGGTCGTCGCCGGCCAGGTGGCCCATCGTGTCGTTGACGAACTTGAACCGGTCGAAGTCCAGGAACAGCAGCGCGCCGCGGGGCTCGTCGGAGCCGGTCAGGGCTGCGTGGATCTGCCGCTGGAAGTAGCGGCGGTTCACCAGATCGGTCAGCGGGTCGAAGTTGGCCATGCGCCGCAGCTGCTCCTCGGCGCTGCGCCGGGCCGTCACATCCATGATCTGGGCGACGAAGTAGAGGGGCCTGGCCTGCGCATCCCGCACGGTGGCGAGGCTGGCGGAGACCCAGACGATCCCGCCGCTGCGGTGGATGAAGCGCTGCTCCACCGCGTAGTCCTCCGCCCGCCCGGCAAGCACCTCCTCCATCCTGGTCCGGTGGGCGGGGAGGTCCTCCGGGTGCGTCATATGGCACAGCGACACGCCCGTGAGCGCTCCCGGCTCGTACCCCAGCATGCCGTGCAGGGCGGGGTTGGCGCGCAGGATCACCAGGTCGAGCCCCACCAGGGCGATGCCGATGGGGGCGTTCTCGAAGGCGGCCCGGAACCGACCCTCGCTCTCCATCAGCTCGTCCCGCTGTGCGCTGAGCTCCCGCGCCTGGTCCAGGAGCGTGCGGTGCTGGCGCAGCAGCTCGTCCTGCTGGGCCGCGAGCTCCTCCTGCTGCGCGGACAGCTCCTCGTTGACGGCCTGCAGCTCCTGGTTCTTACGCGCCAGGCTCTGTGTGGTCTCGGCCACCTGGTGAAACAGCGCGCGCTGCGTGCGTGCGATCAGCACGCCGGCCACGCCCAGGATGCCCATGCTCACTGTTTCCACGGCCGCCATCACCGGCGGCGGCGGGAACTCGCCGGAGCGGTTGAGCCGGCTGAGCGCCATGAGGACCAGCACCGCCACGAGCATGGCGTATCCCTGGCGGGCGCCGCCTGCCCGGGCCGCGATCAGGGGCACGATCAGGATGGTCGGCAGGAGCGGCGAGGCGATCGGCGCCGTGGCCACCAGGCTGATCGCGACGGTCAGAACCACGAGGTGCAGGTGCAGGCGCAGCCGGTGCGGCAGCGTGAGCGGGAGCGGCCAGCGCGACAGCAGGTTGAAGCCGCCCACGATCAGCACGAACGCCACCGCGTTGGGCAGGGCCCGGTCGACGCCGCCGCCGAGCAGCGCAGCGGTGCTGACCACCAGCAGGACCAGCAGCCAGGAGAGGCTCTCCA
The DNA here is from genome assembly GCF_017874315.1 of Symbiobacterium terraclitae. Classification (NCBI taxonomy): domain Bacteria; kingdom Bacillati; phylum Bacillota; class Clostridia; order Eubacteriales; family Symbiobacteriaceae; genus Symbiobacterium; species Symbiobacterium terraclitae. The sequence continues at coordinate 15,300 of NZ_JAGGLG010000048.1, forward strand.
CGTGCTGCAACGCCTGCGCCGACCACGCTTCGTGCGGGTCCTTGGTCCAGGCCGCCTCGGCTGTCCGCTCCGGGCTGCGCGCGGCCGGTACCCAGTCGAGGATGAGGCCGGCACCGAGGGCCGCCCAGAGCACCACGCCGGACCAGGCGCCTGTGTTCCAGAAGGTGGCCACCAGCAGCGCGGGAAGAGCCGCAGCGTAGAGCTCGACCCAGCGCCAACGCTCCTGCAGGCGGAAGCCGCGGCCGAGAAGCAGCAGAAGCCCGCTGCTCAGCCCGAGGAGGCCGACCGCGGGCATGTAGGGCCACAGGGGGCGGAAGCCCGGCGACGAGAACAGGCCGGGCGCGAGGAGGAAGAGGAGGCCGACGGCCGTCTCGATGCAGCCCATGGTCACCCGGAACATGCGGGGCACGGCAACCCATCCCGAGACGGCCACGCCAATGGCGAGGATGGCGTACGTCACACCGCCGGTCACGCCGCCGGCGCCGAAGATCAGATAGGAAGTCATCAGCAGCGGGACGGCGGCCAGCAGGTTCAGCAGCCGCTGCAGCGGCAGCACGGGGCCGTACCGGAGGCTCATCACGAGCAGGGTGCCCCCGGCCAGCAGCGCTGCCGAGAGGTGGGGGAGGAGCGGGGCCATGGGCGCGTAGAGGACGGACCGGAAGTGGTCGGCGAACGCGAACATGGCGATGCCTGTGGTCAGTTCCACGACCGCCGTCGTGACCAGCAAGCGCGTGGCGGTGTTCTGGGACACGCTCAGCCTCCTCTCCCGGGGTTGTCCAGTTCTTTCGCTCTATTCTCCCGCGACTCCTGCACCCCTGCGGCGCATCCAGGCCGCGGCGTCGGCGATGGCCCGGGCCGAGCGGTAGACGAAGTGTCCCTCCTCCAGGTAGACCTGCCGCTCCACCGGCCCTCCGAGCCGGTCGCGCAGCACTTCGGACTCCTCCGGCGGCACAACCCCGTCGGTGGCGCCGTGCAGCAGGAGGACCGGCACGGTGACGTGCGGGGCGAGGGCGCCCGGGTCGAACTCGGTGAGGGCCAGGAAGCGGCGCAGGTTGGTCACCACCCGCCGGCCCCCCACGTCGGTCTCGGCGATGTGCTCGCCGGCCTCCACCCGCCGGCGCACGTCGGCGATCTGCGCCTGCCACTGGCGGACGCGCAGCTGGACTACCCGCTCCGAGAGCCCGCGGGACGCGGCGAGCCGGGCCACCTGGGCGGCGTAGCGGGTCCCGGCCGTGAGGGCGCCGGCGGCCAGCAGGATCAGGCCGTCCACCTTGCCCTCCAGGGCGAGCCGGAGGGCGAAGCCTGCGCCGTCGGCCCAGGCGACGGCCGCGGTCCAGCCCACCTCGGGCTGCACGGCCAGCAGCTCGGCGGCGGCCTCGGCATCGGCGTACAGGTCGTCCCAGTCCGCCGCGTGGTACAGCCCTGTCGACTCGCCGCTGCCCCGCTGGTCGTAGCAGAGGCAGGCCAGCCCGGCTGCGCCGAGGGACTCCGCCCATACCACCGGCCAGTTCTTGGTCCCGTCCTGCGCCCGGCGCTGGAGGGGCAGCGGCCCCGGGCCGCCGATGATGACGGCGCCGGGCACGGGCGATCCTGCTGCGGCGCCCTCCGGCAGCACCAGGCTGCCGGCCAGGCCGTGGGTCTCGGTGCTGATGGAAACCGGATACGTCTTCACGTTCCAGATCGCTCCTTGTGTACAGGATCTACCCGATTGTAACACAGCCGCAGCGTTCCTTTATAATAGGAAGGCCCCGGCCGCACCGAAAGGTGCGGACGGGGCCTCAGGCTGTAGACAAAATCCGGGAGACCCCTCGCGGGCGCCCGGATTTTGCGTTACAATGTAAGTGCAAGTATAAATTGCCGGCGGGTGAGTGCG
>NZ_JAGGLG010000049.1 GCF_017874315.1 Symbiobacterium terraclitae
GAATCGACTCGGAGTGCTTGACGAAACGCCGGATGCGTGACCCGCATGTCCGGTGTTGTGAGAGGCCGTAGGGCGACCCTACGGTCTACTCGATCTTCTCCGTGCGGCCTTGCCCCGCACCACCTGATCGATCTGCGTTGGTGCCCAGGCGGAAGTGGCGTATCACCACGTCGCTCCATCCGCGCAGGATGGACTGCAGGATCTGCAGGTGGAGCGTTCCGATCCATGGCACAGCCTCCCTCATCCATGCCTGGACGTACGGTCTTTCCCACTGAACCGGACCATGCATGGCGCGCGGGTGGCCGTCCCCTTTGACACTGGGTACGGGGTAGGGTAATCTGGAAACAGGAGGCTGATGGCGCATGAACATCAAGGAGAAAAACCCCGCGCTGTACGAGGACCTGATGCGCCGCCTCAAGCGCATTGAGGGCCAGGCCCGGGGCGTGCAGCGGATGCTGGAAGAGGGGCAGGACTGCGAGCAGATTCTGATCCAGCTGGGCGCGATGAAGTCAGCCATCAACCGTGTCGGCATGAAGGCTGCCGCCTGCAATATGGGGCACCAGGTGACCGAGGCCCTGAAGCGGGGCGAGGACCCCACCGAGGCCGTCGATCAGGTGATCGAGCAGTTCATCAAGCTGGGGTGACGCGCAGCGGACCGGGCACGGGCGCCCGGTCCCTGGCGCGGGTTTTCCGGAAAGCGCTCGGCGGAGGGGCTGTCCCCTCCGCCATCCGTGGAGCGACGATCAGGCCGACTGCACCTGCTGCAGGGCGCTGTCCAGGATCCGGTATGTCTCGGGCTTCGACTCGAAGCCCAGGATCTGGTCGACCTTCTCGCCCCTGTGGAAGAGGACCATGGTAGGGATCGACGTCACGCCGAGCCGGCGTGCCCACTCCTGGCCCTCATCCACGTTCAGCTTGGCGACCTTGACCCGGTGGCCGTTGTCGCGCGCGTAGTCCTCGAGCACGGGGTTGAGTGCCTGGCAGGAAGGGCACCAGGGAGCCCAGAAGTCGACCAGAACGGGAAGATCGGACTGCAGCACCTCCTCCTCGAACGTGGCATCAGTGATCGCAACCGTATACTGCTCCATCAAGCGGTCCCTCCTGTCCTTCAGGTACCCTAACAGGGTATCCGTGTTAAGGGACGACCTCGCTTTGCATGTCGTTTCATCCTTGTTGAAAAAACCGCTGTAAGAACGAAATGAGGGTCGATGGAGGAGCCGAAGCGCCCACCGCTGCCGTTGGTACAGGTGATGGGGCAGTTCCAGCGGGCCAATGCAGAAGGACCGGGCACGGGTGCCCGGTCCTCTGTGCTCTCCGCCCCCCAGTGCGGCGTTGAGCGTCTCGAGCGCGTTGCCCACGTCCGCGCCCGCCTGGCCGCGCGACCGCCGACCGGGGCCGGACCAGAAGGCGACGATGGCGATGACGCCGGCGGAGGGGGATTCTTCCCCTCCGCCGGCTGTGACGTCCCGATCAGGCGGACTGCAGCTGCTCCAGCGCCTTGTCAAGGATCTCGTACATCTCGTGCTTGGGTCGGAAGCCCACCAGCTGCCCCACCGGCTTGCCCTTGTGGAAGAGGATCATCGTCGGGATCGACATCACCCCGAACTGGCCGGCCCACCGCTGCTCCTCGTCCACGTTGAGCTTGGCGATCTTGATGCGGTGGCCGTTGTCGCGCGCGTAGTCCTCCAGCACGGGGCCGATCATCCGGCAGGGGCCGCACCACGGTGCCCAGAAGTCAACCAGCACCGGCAGATCGGACTGCAGCACCTCGGCCTCGAACGTGTCATCGGTAATCGGAACGGTATACTGCGCCATACAGCGGTCCCTCCTGCTCGTAGGTACCCCACGGGGTATTCGCTCGCGCTTAGGACGCACCTAGTTTGCGCGCGGATACGGCCCCTTTCGCGCAAACCGCAAACTGGGACGAAAAGAAACAGGGGAAAGCCCTTCCAATGGTGAACCCCACTTTGGTAAAATGGCTTTGCAAAAGTCCTGCGATATGCGGTAGGAGTCGCGCGCAGACTTTTAAGAGGAACGCAGGAGGTGACCCGTACCTTGTCCGCCTATCGCAGACCCGTAGCGTTGATCGTGTTGGACGGGTGGGGGCTGAACGCTGATTCCCGGGCCAACGCAGTGGCGATCGCCCGGCATCCCAACTTCGACCGGCTGATGGCCCGGTATCCCCACACGACCCTGACGGCATCGGGCGAGGCGGTGGGTCTCCTTCCCGGGCAGATGGGTGACTCCAACGTCGGCCACCTGAACCTCGGGGCAGGGCGCATCGTCTACCAGACCCTTGTCCGCATCCGGCGCAGCATCGACGACGGATCGTTCTACACGCTGCCCGCCTGGCAGGTCGCGCTGGACCGCGCCCGCAAGCCCGGCGCAGCCCTTCACCTCATGGGGCTCGTCTCTGACGGCGGCGTGCACAGCCACATCGACCACCTGATGGCCCTCATCGATCTGGCCCGCCGGGAGAACGTGCAGCGGCTGTACATCCACGCCTTCCTGGACGGGCGCGACGTGCCGCCCCAGTCGGCCCTGCCCTATCTGGAGCAGGTGGAGGCCAAGCTGAAGGAGGTCGGCCTGGGGCAGATCGCCACCATCTCGGGCCGCTACTACGCCATGGACCGGGATAAGCGGTGGCAGCGCACCGAGAAGGCCTTCCTGGCGATCACGCAGGGCGAGGGAGAACGGGCGGCGTCCTCCGCCGACGCCATCGCGAAGGCGTACGCGCGGGGCGAGACCGACGAGTTCGTGCTGCCCACGGTGATCGACGGGGTGGACGGCCGCATGGGGCCCGACGACGGCGTGATCTTCTTCAACTTCCGGCCCGACCGGGCCCGGCAGCTGGTGCGGGCCCTGCACGAGACCGCCTTCGACGGCTTCAAGCGGCCCGAGGGGTTCCGGCCGGTCACGCTGGTCACCATGACGCAGTACGACCAGACCTTCACCGATATCCCCGTGGCCTTCGGCCCGCAGTTCGTCGACGTGCCGATGGGCCAGGTGGTCGCCGAGGCCGGCCTGCGGCAGCTGCGCATCGCCGAGACCGAGAAGTATCCGCACGTCACGTACTTCTTCAACGGCGGCGAGGAGCGGGTCTTCCCCGGGGAGGAGCGGGTACTGATTCCCTCCCCGAAGGTGGCCACCTACGACCTGAAGCCGGAGATGTCGGCCTACGAGGTCGCCCGCGAGGCGGTGAAGTGGATCGAGCAGGACCGCACGGACTTCATCGTGCTCAACTTCGCCAACCCCGACATGGTGGGCCACACCGGCGTCCTGGAGGCGGCGGTGAAGGCGGTGGAGGCGGTGGACGAGTGCCTGGGCCAGGTGGTGGACGCCCTGCTCGCCAAGGGCGGTGCGGCCATCATCCTCGCCGACCACGGCAACTGCGACCAGATGGTCGACTACGAGACCGGTGCGCCGCACACCAACCACACCCTGAACCCTGTTCCCTGCCTGCTCGTGGACGATCAGCGCATCGGCGCCAGGCTGAAGCCCGGCGTTCTGGCCAACATCGCGCCGACGCTGCTCGAGATCATCGGCCTGCCCAAGCCACCCCAGATGGACGCGGATTCCCTGTTGGTGACTAACGCGGAAGGAGCCTGATCTGGAATGACGACGATCCTGAACGTGCACGCGCGTGAGGTCCTGGATTCCCGCGGCAACCCCACCGTCGAGGTGGAGGTGATCCTCTCCAACGGCATCACCGGCCGGGCGATCGTGCCCTCGGGCGCCTCCACCGGCCAGTTCGAGGCGGTCGAGCTGCGCGACGGCGACAAGGGGCGCTACCTGGGCAAGGGCGTGCTGAACGCCGTCCGGAACGTCAACGAGGTGATCGCCGAGGCCGTGATCGGCCTTGACGCCACTGACCAGGTTGAGCTGGACCAGACGATGATCAGGCTGGACGGCACCCCCAACAAGGGGAAGCTCGGCGCCAACGCCATCCTGGGCGTCTCGCTGGCCGCCGCCCGCGCCGCGTCCAAGGCCCTCGGCATTCCGCTCTACCGCCACGTGGGCGGGCTGACCGCCCGCACCCTGCCCGTGCCGATGATGAACATCATCAACGGCGGCAAGCACGCGGACAACAACGTGGACATGCAGGAGTTCATGATCTTCCCCGCCGGCGCGCCCTCGTTCGCCGAATCGCTGCGGATGGGCGCCGAGGTCTTCCACTCCCTGCGCTCGGTCCTGAAGGGCAAGGGCTACAACACCGCCGTCGGCGACGAGGGCGGCTTCGCCCCCGACCTGAAGTCCAACGAGGAGGCCATCACCGTCATCCTCGAGGCCATCGAGAAGGCCGGCTACAAGCCCGGGCAGGACGTCTTCCTCTGCATGGACGTCGCCTCGTCGGAGTTCTTCAAGGACGGCAAGTACGTGCTGGCCGGCGAGGGCAACAAGGTTCTCACCACCGAGCAGCTGATCGACCTGTGGGACAGCTGGACCCGCCAGTACCCCATCGTCTCCATCGAGGACGGCGTGGCCGAGGACGAGTGGGAGGCGTGGGTCGAGCTGACCCGCCGGATCGGCGACCGGGTGCAGCTGGTGGGCGACGACTTCTTCGTCACCAACACCCAGCGCCTCGCGCGGGGCATCGAGATGAAGGCCGCGAACTCGATCCTGGTCAAGGTCAACCAGATCGGCTCGCTCACCGAGACCCTCGAGGCCGTTGCGATGGCGCACCGGGCCGGTTACACCTCCGTGATGTCGCACCGCTCGGGCGAGACCGAGGACACGACCATCGCCGACCTGGCCGTGGCCCTGAACTGCGGGCAGATCAAGACCGGCGCCCCGTCCCGCACCGACCGCGTGGCGAAGTACAACCAGCTGCTCCGCATCGAGGAGGAGCTGGGCGACGCCGCCATCTTCGCCGGGACGTCGGTCATCAAGGGCCGGAAGTAGGTTGCCGGCCAGGCTCGTCCTCAGCGCGATCAGGGACTGGCCGCCGGCCTCCAACACCATCTGCGCAGACCGGGGTCGCGAACCTTGTCGAGGTTTGGCGGCCCCGGTTCGCGATTGTGCGTCGGTCCATGATGTGGTACAATTGACAAGCTATCAGGGCCAGTATGAGGGGGTGAAGGGATGACGACATTCGTGCTGGTACTTCATACCCTGTTTGCGCTCGGCCTCATCTCGACGGTGCTCATGCAGTCCGGCAAGAGTGCGGGCCTGTCCGGCTCCATCGCCGGCGCGGGTGAGCAGATCTTCGGGAAGAAGAAGGGCCTGGACGAGATCCTCAACCGCTTCAGCATGGCCTTCGCCACGCTGTTCGTCCTGACGTCTGTTCTGATGCTCTTCCTGGAGTCCCGGGGCTAGCTGGCAATACGTAGCGTAAGAACGGCCGGGCGCGCGTGCCCGGCCTTCTGCATTGCGGGGGGAACGCCATGGCCATCGCAGCCCGCAGCAGCGATCCCGTCTTCGTGCGCGGCGGCCCGGTGGGCTGCCTCGCGCTCCACGGCTTCGGTGGTTCGCCGGCCGAGATCGGCCCCATCCTCACCGCCCTGGCCGCCCGGGGGCTCACGGTGTCCGCGCCGCTGCTGCCGGGGCACGGCGCCACCGGGCCCGCCCTTGCGGAGACCAGGTTCCGCCACTGGATCCGCGGTGCGGAGGAGGCCCTCCAGGAACTGGCGGGCAGCTGTACCCAGCTTCACCTGCTGGGCTTCTCGATGGGCGCGCTGATCGCGCTCCACTTGGCCGCACGCCGGGACGTCGGCTCGGTCTGTGCCCTGGCAGCGCCGGTCCTGCTGGACGATCCCCATGCTCTCAGCGGCCGCCTCGCCCGGTACATGCGGGGAGGGCCGCCGCCCACCGCCCTCCGGTCGCTGGTGCGCCTGGCCCGCCTGGTCCGCCGCGAGCTGGTACACGTCCGGGCTCCCGTGCTGGCGATGCAGGGCGACCGCGACCGGTGGATCGCGCCCGACAGCGGGGCGTACCTGGTGCGGCATGTGTCAGGAACGGCCCGCCTGTGCCTCCTGGAGGGGAGGGGGCACTTCGTCGGGCTGGAGCGCGGCCGGGACGAGGTCGCCGCGCAGGTTGCAGACTGGATCACGGTGCGTGCAATCGGGTGCAGACCTTAGTTGGCGCGCCATGCGCCAAAAGCACTATGGCTAAATGGGTCTTTCCCTGAATACCCTATTGTCTGACATTCGGGTACTGTATTTGTGAAGACTGTCACATAGGCAGGTGATCTCCGGTGATCGGACCAGTCCTGCGACGGGCCGAGGCGGGGCGGATGCCTAGCCGGCGAGAGGTGCTCCTGATGCTGCGCGCCGACGAGCGCGAGTACCAGAGCCTGCTGGAGGTGGCCGGGCGCATCTGCCGGCAGATGAAGGGCGACCAGCCGTCCCTGCGCGCCCTGATCGATCTGCAGACCGTTGGTGGATGGGAGCGTGCGCTGGAGGAGGCCGTCCACGCCGCACAGCACGGGAGCGAGTCCGTACTGCTCTGCGCGTCAGCCGACTACGACGCGGTGGAGGAGGTCGCGGTCCTCGTCCGGGAGATCCGCACGCAGACCGGGATGTGGGTCTCGCTCTGCATGGGCGAGCGCCCCTACGACGCCTATGCCCTGTGGCGCCAGGCGGGGGCCGAGGAGTACCTCCTGCCCCACGATTGCTGCAATCCGCACCTGTACGCGCGGCTGCACCCCGGCCACTCGCCGGCGGAGCGGCTCACCCGCTGCCTCTGGCTGCGGGGGCTGAACTACCGCGTCGCCGGCGGGATCTGCGTCGGCGTTCCGGGCCAGACCAGCGAGGACGTCGCGGACGACCTGGAGGTGCTGCGCAACTCGGGCGTGTCCGGGGTTGTACTCCGTTCCGTCTCCGAGGAGGCCGACGTGCTCCGGGTGCTGGCCATTGCCCGTCTGTGCCTGCCCGATGCCGACCTGTGGGTCGCCACCGACGACCCGGTCCAGCAGGCCCGTTCCCTCACGTGCGGGGCCAACATCCTGGCGACCACCCGCCTGGAGGGCACCGGTCCGAGGACGCGCCTGCTGACGCTGGTGACCAGCGGTTGACCTGAAAGGGACAGCGATTCGCTGTTGACGGGTGCTTGAGATCGTGGTAATGTAGGGCTCAACACAACTGCATAGCGTTGACTCTTATCCAGAGTAGGCAGAGGGACTGGCCCGATGAAGCCACGGCAACCGGCACGTTCCCAGGCGTGCAGCGGTGCCAATTCCTGGTGGAAGGCGCTTGCCTTCCCGAAGATGAGAGGCAGCCGGAAGTTGATTTTTCTGTGCGCCTCTTTTTTGGGGCGCACTTTTCTATTGCCGCGAACGGGGTGATACCTGGGTGATCGAACTGAAGGCCCTCACGAAGGTCTTCCGACAGAACGGCCAGGAGACCGAGGCCCTGCGGAACGTCAGCCTGCACGTGCCCAGGGGGCAGATTTTCGGGATCCTCGGCCAGAGCGGTGCGGGAAAATCGACCCTGATTCGCTGCGTCAACCTGCTGGAACGCCCCACGTCTGGGGAGGTGTGGGTTGACGGGCGGGAGATCACCCGGCTCTCGCCCGCCGAGCTCCGGGCGGCACGCCAGGAGATGGGGATGATCTTCCAGCAGTTCAACCTCTTCGACTCCCGCACGGTGGCGGGCAACGTCGCCTACCCGCTGGAGGTAGCGGGCTGGGACAGGAGCCGCATCGCGAGCCGGGTGGCGGAACTGCTGGAGCTGGTAGGGCTGTCGGACAAGGCCCATGCCTATCCGGCGCAGCTCTCCGGCGGGCAGAAGCAGCGCGTGGGCATCGCCCGGGCGCTGGCCCCCGGGCCGAAGCTCCTGCTCTCGGACGAAGCCACCTCGGCGCTGGACCCCGACACCACGCGGTCGGTGCTCGCCCTCCTGCGGGAGATCAACCGGAAGCTCGGGCTGACGATCCTGCTGATCACCCACCAGATGGAGGTCGTGAAGCAGGTGTGCGACTCCGTGGCCATCCTGGAGGGCGGCCGCCTGGTGGAGCAGGGCGGGGTGCTGGAGCTGATCGGCCGCCCCGGCTCCCGGCTCCGGCAGCTGTTCTACGAGCCGTTCCGCGACACCGCGTTCCATCTGCACCCCGGGGGCGTGCTGGCGGCGCTCTTCTTCGTGGGCGACTCGGCCGACGAGCCGCTGATCAGCTCGGTGGTGCGCCAGTTCCAGGTGGACGCGAACATCGTGCAGGGTGCGGTGGAGCGGATTGCGGGCACGACGGTGGGCCGCCTGCTGGTGGAGTTCACCGGCCGGCCCGACGACATCCAGGCGGCGCTGGAGTACCTGGCCCGGCGCGGCGTTTCGCCGGAGGTGATCGAGCGTGGTTGACCTTTGGTCGATGATCCTGACGGCGACGATCGAGACGCTGTACATGACCGGGGTCGCCGCGGCCTTCACGCTGCTGTTCGGCCTGCCCCTCGGCGTGCTGCTGGTGATCACGGACCGGGGCGGCATCTGGGAGGCGCCCCTGCTCAACCGCACGCTGGGCGTGCTGGTCAACATCGGGCGCTCCACGCCCTTCGTGATCCTGATGGTGGCGGTCTCGCCCCTCACCCGGCTGCTCATCGGCCGTTCCATCGGCACCACGGCCGCCATCGTGCCGCTGGTGGTCGCGGCCGTCCCCTTCATGGCCCGGGTGGTGGAGCAGGCCCTGCACGAGGTCGGTTCCGGCCTGATCGAGGCCGCCCTGGCGATGGGCTCCTCTAACTGGCAGGTCGTCACCAAGGTGCTTCTGCCCGAGGCGCTGCCCTCGTTGGTCCGGGGCACGGCGCTGATGCTGGTCAACCTGGTGGGCTACTCGGCCATGGCCGGTGCGATCGGCGGCGGAGGCCTGGGCGACGTCGCCGTCAAGTGGGGATACAACCGGTACCAGCTCGACGTGATGTACGTGAGCCTCGTGGTGCTGGTCGTCATGGTTCAGGTGATGCAGTGGATCGGCGATAGCCTGGCCAACAGGTTTACGCATAAATAGAAAGCGGTCTGCACACAGACTGGGGAGGATGAGCGCCAGATGAAGCGTATCGCGGGTATCCTACTGGTTTCGGTCCTCTCGCTGGGCATCCTGGCGGGATGCGGCGGCGCCAAGCAGTCGGCCGGGAAGGCGGAGCAGGTCACCCTCAAGGTGGGCGCGTCGGTGACCCCCCACGCGGAGATCCTGAAGTCGATCCAGGAGGCGGCTGCGGCCGAGGGGATCAAGCTGGAGATCGTGGAGTTCACCGACTACGTGCAGCCGAACATCGCCCTGGCCGAGGGAGACCTGGATGCGAACTACTTCCAGCACCTGCCCTACCTGACCAACTTCGCCGAGGAGCGGAAGCTGGACCTGGTCTCGGTGGGGCCCGTCCACCTGGAGCCGCTGGGCTTCTACTCGTCGAAGCTGAGCAGCATCGACCAGCTGGCTGACGGCGCCACGGTCTCCATTCCCGACGACCCCACCAACGCCGGGCGTGCGCTCAAGCTGCTCGCCGACCAGGGCCTGATCACCCTGAAGGAGGGGGTCGGGGTCAAGGCGACGCCCAACGACATCGTCGACAACCCCAAGAAGCTGGACATCGAGATGCTGCAGGCCGAGTACCTCCCGCGCAGCCTCGAGGACGTGGACGCAGCGGTGATCAACACGAACTACTACCTGGATGCGGCGAAGAACCTCGGGGTGAAGGCCAACGTCCTGGCCCGGGAGTCGGCAGAGGATAACCCCTTCGCCAACATCGTGGCCGTCCGCAAGGGCGACGAAAACCGGCCTGAGATCCAGAAGCTCATGAGCCTGCTCCGGTCCGAGGCCGTGGCGAAGTTCATCAACGAGACGTATGACGGTGCAGTGATCCCTGCGTTTTGATTGCAAGTGGGGAGGGGGCGGAGCGCTGATCCAAGTCCCCTCCCCTGGCGTGTGATACGTCTATGCCACTCGGGCGGGCGCGCATGTCGCCCGCCCGAGTGTAGTAACGTGCTTCTGCTGCGGTGCTCCGCAGGGCGAGCCGGTTCACCCTAGTCTCACTTCCCTCCCGGCGTATCTGCCACATCTGTGCCACGGGGGGCTTACATACCGCCTGTCTCCGTGTAGTAGGCTCGGTTCTGCTGCGGTGCTCCGCAGGGCGAGCCGGTTCACCCTAGTCCCACGTTCCTCCCGGTGCATTTGCCGCATCTGTGCCACCGGGCCGGGCGTGCATGTCGCCCGCCCCCCTCATGGGCTGAGTTGGCAGACACCCTGCCGCATGTTGTGAGTTGACGAACTTGGCTTCCATTTGATAGAATAATCTCGCTTGCGGCAACGGAATAGTGCAGGACCCGCCTGATCGCTGAATCCCCGTGCAACGCGGGGAGCGGGGGAACCACCTTTCTGGGGCGAGTCGCATCCGAGGCTCCGGCGGGAGTGGAGGGTGCGTAGGGGCACGCTTTGGCGCCCCGAGTCCGTCAGCTAACCTCGTAAGCGTGGTCAAGGTGGTGGGCCCTATCTTTCGTCGTCTCTTTTGCGGGGGTCACCAGACCTTGAGCTTCGCTGTGCCTTCAGGCGGGCGCCGGCCAACTTGGCCGGCGCCTTCTCCGTTCCCCGAGCATTGGCCCGGTGCCAGTCACAAATCCAAAGAGGAGGGTGGAGAACGTGCTGCGGTACTGCGTGCTCGGAGCCGGCCACGGCGGACTCGCCCTGGCCGGCCACCTCGGACTGATGGGTTACCCCGTCTCCCTCTGGGCCCGAGACCCCGCGACGCGGGAGTCGGTCCGGGCCGCGGGCGGCGTCTTCCTGGAGGGCGCCGTCGAAGGATTCGGACCCGTGCAGGTTGCAGACACCGTCGCAGAGGCGCTGGAGGGGGCAGACGCCGTCCTCGTGGTCCTGCCCGCGTCCGCCCATCGGGAGGTGGCCCAGCGCTGCGCTCCCCACCTGCGGAACGGCCAGCGAGTGCTGCTGCTGCCGGGCCGCACCGCCGGGGCCATCGAGTTCACGCACGTCCTCCGGGAGCAGGGGTGCACTGCGGACGTGACGGTCGGCGAGGCCCAGACATTCCTCTACGCCAGCCGGAAGGTCGGGCCGTGCCGGGCCCGCATCCACGGCATCAAGCGCCAGGTGCTGGTCGCTGCGCTGCCCGCGCGGCGCACCGCGGAGCTGCTGGCCGCCGTCAAGCCCGCCTTCCCTCAGTTCATGCCGGCCCGCTGGGTCTGGAAGACCTCGCTGGACAACGTAGGCGCCATCTTCCACCCGGCGGTCACCCTGCTCAACGCCGGTCGGGTAGAGTCCACCGGCGGCGCCTTCCGCCACTACGTGGAGGGGATCACCCCCTCGGTGGCCGCCCTGCTGGAGCGGCTGGACGCGGAGCGGGTGGCAGTGGCGCGGGCCCTGGGCGTGGGCGCCCTCACCGCACGGGAATGGCTGGCCGAGGCCTACGGCGTGGAACGGCCGACGCTCTACGAGGCGATTCAGGCCACGGCGGCCTACGCCGACGTGGGCGCACCAGCCCATCTGAACCACCGGTACATCTGGGAGGACGTGCCGACCGGGCTTGTGCCCATCGCCTCGCTGGGGGCAGCCTGCGGCGTCTCCACGCCGGTCACCGATGCGCTGATTCACGTATCCAACGGGCTGTGCGGCGTGGACTTCCGGCAGATCGGCCGGACCCTGGCCCGCCTGGGGATGGAGGGCTGGGGTCCCGAGCGGATCAGCCAATATGCACTGGAAGGGGACGTGGTGGACCGTGTCTAAGACCAGGATCATCGGCGCCGCCATCGGAGACGACGTCCACGTGGGCGGCGTGGTGCGCTTTCTGCGGACGGCGGAGCAACTGGGTTACGAGGTGCGCTCCCTGGGGCCGGCCGTGCCGGTCGAGCGCCTGCTGGCGGAGGTCGCGGCCTGGGATCCCGAGATCGTCGCCGTGGGCTACCGGCTCACGCCCGAGTCCGGGCGGGCCGTGCTCGACCACCTGGCGCAGGCTGCCCAGGAGCAGGGGCAGGCGGGCCGCCGCTGGGTGCTGGGGGCGACAGACCCGGTGGCCGAGCACGGGCGGGCACTGGGCTTCTTCGAGGCCGTCTTCGGCGGATCGGCGGACTGGCAGGAGGTGGTGGACTACCTGCGGGGGGCGCCGGCGCAGAAGGCCGGCGGCATCCCTCCCCAGCGGCTGGTGGACCGCATCCTGTGGAAGCGCCCCTTCCCGCTGCTGCGCCACCACTTCGGGCAGCCGACCGTCGCCGCGACGGTGGAGGGCGTCCGGCGCATCAGCGAGGCCGGGGTGCTGGATGTGGTGAGCCTGGGCACCGACCAGAACGCCCAGGAGCACTTCTTCCGGCCCGACGAGATGGACCCGCGCGAGCACGGTGCGGGCGGGGTTCCGGTCCGGACGCCGGACGACCTGCGGGCGCTCTACGCCGCCACGCGCACCGGCAACTACCCGCTGATGCGCTGCTACGCCGGCACCCGCGATCAGCTGGCCTGGGCGGAGATGCTGCACGAAACGATCAACAACGCCTGGGCCGCGGTTCCCCTCTTCTGGTACAGCGAGCTGGACGGCCGCTCGCAGCGGCCCCTCGCCGAGTCCATCCCCGAGGTTCAGGCCGTGTTCCGCTGGCACGCCGAGCGGGGGATCCCGGTGGAGTCCAACGAGAGCCACCACTGGTCGCTGCGGGACGCGCCGGACGCCGTGGCCGTGGCCGCCGCCTACATCGCGGCCTACAACGCCCGCCGGGCCGGCGTGCGGGACTACATCCAGCAGCTGATGTGGAACAACCCGCCGCTCACGTCCCCGGCGATGGACCTGGCCAAGATGCTGGCGAAGCTGGAGCTGGTGGAGTCGCTGGCCGGTCCGGACTTCCGGGTGTGGCGGGAGTGCCGCACGGGGCTGACCTCGATGCCGGCCGGCTTCGACCGGGCCAAGGGGCATCTGGCGGCCTCCACGATCATGCAGATGGCCGTGAAGCCGGACATCGTGCACATCGTGGGTCACTCGGAGTACCATCACGCCGCCACGGCCGAGGACGTGATCGAGGGTTGCCACGTGGTCAGGGGTGCCATCGAGCTGGCCCTGCAGGGGCTGCCGGACATGGCGCGCGACGAGGCGGTGCAGGAGCGGAAGGCCGAGCTGGTGCGGGAGGCGAGGCTGCTCCTCGATGCGGTCGCCTCGCTGGCACCGGCCGGGGTGGACGACCCCCTGACCCACGCCCCGACCCTCGCGGCGGCCGTCCGCATCGGACTCCTGGACGCGCCGCACCTCATGGGCAACCCGGCTGCGAGAGGGGAGGTGGAAGTCCGCTTCGACGACGGAGCCTGCCGGCCCTACGACCGGCGGGCCGGCCGGACCCTGGGTGAGGCCGAGCGCATCGCCCGGGTGCTGGCCGGAGAACTGGTTCAGGGGAGGTAGCCGAGGAATGTGCGGAATCGCAGGCATTGCCGGCAGGGCTGATCATGCCCGGATCGGGCGGATGCTGGACGCCCTGGCACACCGGGGGCCGGACGGGCGACGCGTCTGGACCACCGATGGCTTCGGCCTGGGGCACGCCCGACTGGCCGTCGTCGACGTCGGGGGCGGCGGGCAGCCGCTGGCCAATGAGGACGGGAGCCTGTGGCTGGCGATGGACGGCGAGATCTACAACCACCGGGCCCTCCGGCAGGAGCTGGCCGGGCGTCACACCTTCAGGACGCAGTCCGACGCAGAGGTGGTCCTCCACCTGTACGAGGAATACGGACCCGAGTGTGTGGAGCGACTCGACGGCCACTTCGCCGTGGCGGTCTGGAGCGCGGAAGAGGGGCTGTTCCTCGCCCGGGACGCGCTGGGCGTCAAGCCACTCTACTGGGGAGAGGACGCCGAGGGCAACCTGCTCTTCGCATCTGAGATCAGGGCGCTGATCGACGAGGTGGCGCAGGTGCGGGAGTTTCCCCCCGGACACCGCTGGTTGGCGGGCGGGCCGATGGTGGCCTGGGACCGTATCCCCCGCCCCACCGGCGAGTGGGCGGAGGCCGCTGCGGTGGCAGACGCGCTGGACCGCACCCTCGATGCGGCGGTGCGCAAGCGGCTCGTGGCCGACGTTCCGGTGGGCTGCTTCCTCAGCGGCGGGCTCGACTCCAGCCTGGTGGCGGCCCTGGCGCGGCAGCGCCTGGAGGGGGAGCTGCACACCTTCGCGGTTGGGCTGGAGGGGTCGACCGACCTGAAGGTGGCGCGGCAGGTCGCGGCTTACCTGGGCACGATTCACCACGAACGCGTCCTGACGGAAGGGGAGATCGTGGAGGCCCTTCCCCGGGTGATCGATGCCCTCGAGTCGTGCGACCCCGCCCTGGTGCGCGGCTCCATCGCCACGTACTTCGCGTCTGAGCTGGCGGCGGAGCATGTGAAGGTGGTGCTCTCCGGCGAGGGCGCCGACGAGCTGTTCGCCGGCTACCATTATCTGTCCGATTTCGACGGGGATGAGCGCGGACTGGCGGAGGAGCTGTACGCGATCACCGCGGCCCTGCACAACACCGGCCTGCAGCGGGTCGACCGCATGACGACGGCCCACGGCCTGCAGGCGCGGGCGCCGTTCCTGGACCGGGAGATGCTGGACCTGGCCGCCCGCACCGCTCCCGCCCTGAAGCGCCGGGACGGCGAGGGCAAGTGGATCCTGCGCACGGTGGCTGAGCGCTACCTGCCGCGATCGGTGGTCTGGCGCACCAAGGAGAAGTTCGCCATCGGCACGGGCGTCGGCCCCGCCCTGGAGCGGTACGCGGCGCTGGCGGTCTCCGACACCGAACTGGAGCGGGAGCGCAGCCCCAGGGGGCAGCCTTTCGCCTCCAAGGAGGAGTACCTGTACTGGAGCCTGTTCCGGGAGCGGTACGGGCGGGATGACGTGCTAGAGCTCATGGGACGCAGCCGCAGCCTGAACCCGGGCCAACGGTGGGTGGGGGCGCTCTGAGGGCCCCCACCCGTTCCGTTTTGCGGCATATCGTTCCTTGACCCCTGTACCCGGCAGTCATACGCTTGTGGGAGAGAGGTGGCAGGGGGACCTGGCTCCTCGCAGACGAGGAGGATGTGCAAGTTGGCTGAAGCAGTCGTCATTCCCGGACTCGTAGCGATTCTGCTCCTCGTGCTGACCCTTCCGTTCCTGTTCAAGGCCGTCGAACACCAACTGGAGATCTTCCTGTTCGTCATGGGCGTGGCCGCGGCCCTGATCAGCGGTGTGATGGACCAGCACCTGATCGTGAAGGCACTGGAAGAGCCCATCATGATCTCCGGCGCCGTGCTGATTGCCGGCATCCTGTTCAAGCTGCTCCAGACCCGGCTCCAGGCGGGCATCCAGGCCACGCTGCGGGTGGTGCCGTTCAAGGTCTTCGCCTTTCTGGTGATGGCGGTGCTGGGCCTGGCTTCCAGTGTCATCACGGCGATCATCGCCTCGCTGGTGCTCGTTGAGGTGGTCAGCGCCCTGAAGCTCGACCGGAAGACGGAGGTCAACTTCGTCATCCTGTCGTGCTACGCGATCGGAATCGGGGCTGCCCTGACGCCGTTGGGCGAGCCCCTGGCCACGATCGCCATCTCCAAGATGGGCGGCGACTTCTGGTACCTCGTGCGCACCATCGGCATCTACGTGATCCCGACCGTGATCGGCCTGGGTATCTTCGCCGGCTTCTTCCTGAAGGGGCGTCCCGGTGCGGCTGCTGCCGAGGCGGGCCCCGCAGCGGAGGCCACGGCCGGGGAGAGCTACAAGGACGTCGTGGTCCGGGCCCTGAAGATCTACCTCTTCGTCATGGCCCTGACCTTCCTGGGCGAAGGGTTCAAACCGCTCATCGATACCTACGTACTCGGCCTGCCCAGCCAGGCGCTCTACTGGATCAACATGATCTCGGCGGTCCTGGACAACGCCACGCTGACCGCGGCGGAGCTCAGCCCGGCGATGAGCCTCACCCAGGTGAAGGCGGTTTTGATGGGCCTGCTGATCAGCGGTGGCATGCTGGTCCCCGGCAACATCCCGAACATCGTGTCGGCCAGCAAGCTGAAGATCGGCTCCAAGGAGTGGGCCAGGACCAGCGTGCCCATCGGGCTGGTGCCGATGGTGGTCTTCTTCTTCATCGTCGCGCTCTAACTGGCGTGAACGGCCGAAGGGGGCTGTCCCAAAAGTCATCGAGGATGACTTAGGGACAGCCCCCTTTTCTTTTTGTCTAAATACAAAAGAAGCCGCCCTTCTGTTACAA
>NZ_JAGGLG010000050.1 GCF_017874315.1 Symbiobacterium terraclitae
GCAAGATGGTCGATTGACTACCTGAAAAACCCAATTCGAACGAAAAGGAACGGGGCCGTCCCAGCAGAGCAACCTGCTTTTGGGACGGCCCCTTCGGTCACCCGTTCAGGTCCTGCAGCTCGCCGGTCTCCTGGAAGATCGTCCACTCGCCCAGGTTGGTGGCGTGGTCGGCGATGCGCTCCAGGTAGTGGGCCACCAGCAGCAGGTAGGTGGCCGTCCGCACCATCTTGCGGTCGGACTGCATCACCTGCAGCAGGTCGTCGAACAGCTTGCGGTAGAGCCGGTCGACCTCGTCGTCAAGCGCCGTCATCCGCCGGGCCCGCTCGGTGTCGCCGTTCACCCAGGCCTCGAGGGCCTCCCGGTTCATCTCCTGCACCCGCTGGGCGAGGCGGGGGATGTCGAAGAGCGACCGCAGGGGGGCCGCGCCGTCGAGCCGGCGGACAACCTTGGCGATGTCGGTGGCGTGGTCGGCCATGCGCTCCAGGTCGGTGACGATCTTGAGCACGGTGCCGATGGTGCGCAGGTCCCGCGCCAGCGGCTGCTGCAGGGCCATCAGCTGGAGGCAGCGCTGCTGGATGTCGATCAGCATCCGGTCGGCCACCTCGTCGCCCTCGATCACGGACTCCGCCAGTCGGCGGTCCATCTTCTGCAGGGCCTGGACGGCCTTCTCGATGGCCTCGTTGACGAAGACCCCCATCCGGAGCAGGTCGCGCTGGAGCGCGGCGATCTGCTGGTCGAACGCAGAGCGGGTGGACATCGGGCGCAGCCTCCTTCCGATCAGCCGAAGCGGCCGGTGATGTAGTCCTCGGTCCGCTGGTCCCGCGGGTTGGTGAAGATGGTCCCGGTCGGGCCGTGCTCGATCAGCTCGCCGGAGAGGAAGAACGCGGTGTAGTCGGAGATGCGGGCGGCCTGCTGCATGTTGTGTGTGACGATGGCGATCGAGTAGTCCCGGCGCAGCTCGCGGATCAGCTCCTCGATCTTGGCGGTCGAGATGGGGTCCAGGGCCGAGGCCGGCTCGTCCATGAGCAGCACCTCGGGCTTTACCGCCAGCGAGCGGGCGATGCAGAGCCGCTGCTGCTGGCCGCCGGAGAGGCCCAGCGCCGACCGGTGCAGCCGGTCCTTCACCTCGTCCCAGAGGGCGGCGCCGCGCAGCGACTGCTCCACCAGTTCGTCCAGCACCGCCTTGCGCCGCTCGCCGTGGATGCGCGGGCCGTAGGCGACGTTGTCGTAGATGGACATGGGGAAGGGGTTGGGCCGCTGGAAGACCATGCCGACCCGGCGCCTGAGGGTCACCACGTCCACGTGCGGGTCGTAGATGTCCGTGCCGTCCAGCGTGATGCGGCCGGTGATCCGGGCGCCGGGGATCAGGTCGTTCATCCGGTTGAGGCAGCGCAGGAAGGAGGACTTGCCGCAGCCGGACGGCCCGATGAGCGCCGTCACCCGGTTGGCGGGGATGTCCAGCGTGATGCTGCGCAGGGCCCGGAAGCTGCCGTAGTACAGGTCAACGCCCTCGGCGCGCATCCGCACCTGTTCGGTCATTGGGTCGGCCTCCTTCGAGTGGACTCCCGGCTAGCGCATCCGGCGCCGGTACCGGTAAAGCGGCAGGGCGAACAAGAGGTTCACGATGAGCACCAGCAGGATCAGCAGGGCCGAGCTGCCCATGGCGATGCGGTCGGCGTCCGGCACCAGCCCCTCGGAGGTCACGGACCAGATGCGCACCGCCAGCGTCTCGCCGGCCACCATCACGTCGGGGTTGGGGAAGCGGCGGGAGACGGTGACGCCCGCGGTGTAGATCAGCACGGCCGTCTCGCCCAGGGCCCGCCCCGCCACCAGC
Organism: Symbiobacterium terraclitae; assembly: GCF_017874315.1. Lineage (NCBI taxonomy): Bacteria > Bacillati > Bacillota > Clostridia > Eubacteriales > Symbiobacteriaceae > Symbiobacterium > Symbiobacterium terraclitae. Next base: position 1,835 of record NZ_JAGGLG010000050.1, read on the forward strand.
GTCAGCCCGGTGAGGATGCCCGGCAGGGCGCTGGGCAGGACCACCTTCGCCGTCGTCTGCCAGTGGGTGGCGCCCAGGCCCAGGGAGCCCTCCCGGTAGGACTGGGGCACGGCGCGGATCGCCTCCTCGGTGACCCGCACCAGCACGGGCAGGTTGAGCAGGGCCAGGCTGAGGGCGCCGCCGAGGATCGTGAAGCCCCAGCCCATGTAGTTGACGAAGAGGATCATGCCGAAGAGGCCCAGCACGATGGAGGGGACCGAGGCCAGCGCCTCCACCGAGAGGCGGATCACGTCGGTGAGGCGCCCGGGCCTGGCGTACTCGGCGAGGTAGACGCCTGCACCCACCCCGACCGGGAGCGAGAAGAGCAGCGAGAGGCCCGTGATGTAGACGGTGTTGAACAGCTGCGCCCCGACCCCGCCGCCCGCCCGCACCGCGCTGGAGCGGGTGGTGAGGAACTGCCAGTCGATGACGGGCAGCCCCTCGATCAGGATCGGCAGCAGGAAGCCCGCCAGGATGAGGAGGATCAGGATCCCCACCGCCCACAGCACGGCGGTGGCGATGCGGTCGACCAGCTGCGCCCGGCCCATCAGCGGACCACCCCCCGGTTGCTGACCCAGCGGACCAGCAGGATCATCAGGAGCGAGACCATCAGCAGGCCGAAGGCCATCATGAAGAGCGCGCGGTTCCAGGGGGAGCCGGGCGGGGTCTGGCCCATCTCCATGATGATCTGCGAGGTCAGCGTGGCCGTTCCGTGGGTGAGCGACCGCACCAGGACCGGCGAGTTGCCGATCACCATCTGCACGGCCGTCGTCTCCCCGAAGGCCCGGGCGAAGGCGAGGATAATCGCCGCCAGGATCCGGGGCCGCGCCGCGGGGAGCGTGACGAGCCAGATCGTCTGCCAGCGGGTGGCGCCCAGGCCCAGCGAGCCCTCCTCCAGGGCCGGGTCCACCGCGCGGAGCGCGTCCTCGGAGACGCCCAGGATCGTCGGCATGACCATGATCGCCAGGATCGCCCCCGCTACCAGGACGCCGAATCCCTGGCCGCCCAGGTGTTCCCGCACCCACGGCACCAGCAGGGTCATGCCGATGTAGCCGTAGACGACGGACGGGATGCCGACGAAGAGGTTGGAGGCCTGGCGGAGGACGGCGCGCATCCACGGGGGCGAGATCTTGGCCATGAAGATCGCCCCGGCCAGGCCCAGCGGCGCGCCGATGAGCAGGGCGATGGCCGTGGCGGCCAGCGAGCCGACCAGGAACGGCAGCGCACCGTAGCGCCCCAGCGGCGGGTTCCACGTGAGGCCGAAGAAGAACTCGAAGGGCGAGACGTCCAGGAAGAGCCGCAGCCCCTCCGACCCCACGAACAGCAGGATCGCGGCGATCACCAAGGCCACGAGTGCCGCGCTGGCCGTCAGGACGATCCGGGCGGTGCGGTCCGCGGTGCGCACCCGGTTCACGTGGATTTCCCTCCAATCGGTGGTCAAGGTCTCTTGGGCGTGGCCGCCGGATCGCCGGCAACCGGCAGAATCACGGTGAAGGTGCTGCCCCGGCCGACCTCGCTCTCCACTTCGATGGCGCCGCCGTGCGCCTCGACGATGTGCTTGGCGATGGCGAGCCCGAGGCCGGTGCCGCCGGTGGTCCGGGTGCGGGCCTTGTCCACGCGGTAGAACCGCTCGAAGATCCGCCCCAGGTCCGGCTGGGGGATGCCGGGGCCGGTGTCCGCGACGGCGATCCGCACCCGGCCCTCCGCCGCAGCCGCCCGCAGCTCCACCCGGCCGCCGGCGGGGGTGTACTTGATGGCGTTGTCCACCAGGTTGCTGAGCACCTGGATCAGGCGGTCCGGGTCGCCGTCGACCGGAGGCAGGTCGTCGGGGACCCCGGCGGTGAGTTCAATCCCCTTCTTCTCCGCCTTGGGCGCGAGCCGGGAGCGGGTGGCCTCGATCAGCTCGGCCGGGCGGGTCGGGCGCCGCCGCATGCGGAACTTGCCCGACTCGACCCGGGAGAGGTCGAGGAGCTCGTCGATCAGGGCGGCCAGATGGCTGCTCTCCCGGTGCATGATCTCCACGAAGTGGCGGGCCGTATCCGGGTCCTCCAGGGCGCCCTCCAGCAGCGTCTCGGCGAACCCCTGAATCGAGGTGAGGGGGGTGCGCAGCTCGTGGGTGACGTTGGCCACGAACTCCGTGCGCATCTGCTCCAGCTGCCGGGACCGGGTGATGTCCCTGAGCATCACCAGCGCCGCCCGCTCCTGGGCGCTGGCGGCCAGGGCGACCCGGGCCTCGAGGATCTGCTGGCTCGGCAGGGCCCGGCGGATCTCCAGGGTTTCCGGCTCCCCCGTGGCCAGCACCCGGGCGAGCCGCTCGTCCAGGTCGAAGTGGTGGGTGACCTCCAGGTGGTCGCGGCCCACCGCCTCGTGCCGGGGTACGCCCAGCATCCGCTCCGCGGCCGGGTTCATCAGCACGATCCGCCGGTCATGGTCCACCAGGAGGATGCCGTCGGCCATGTGCCTGAGGATGACGTCGAGGTGGGCCTTCTCCAGCAGCAGCCCGGAAAGCCGCTCCTGGTAGTCCCGCTCCGCACGCTTCTTCGCCAGGTCCAGCTCGCGCTCCAGCGCCTGTGCGAACCGGCGGGCCTCCCGGTAGCCCAGGAGCGGCGAGAGCAGAAAGGCGCCGGCGATGACGAGCCAGGCCAGGACGTCCAGCGGCCCGGGGCCCGTGAGCACCGCCGCCCGCAGGCGGCCGGAGAGGACGTAGGGCAGGCCCGTCGCCAGCCCGATGGCGGCGGGGAGGGCGAACCGGAGGAGGGGGGCCCCCTGCGGCGCGTTCACCGGATCCGCCCCCCGACGAACCGGTAGCCGGCGCCCCGCACCGTCTCGATCAGGCGGGGCTCGGACGGGTTCTCCTCGATCTTCGCCCGGAGGTGGCGGATGTGGACGTCCACGGTGCGCACGTCGCCGTAGAAGTCGGGCCCCATCACCCGGTCCACCAGCTGGTCGCGGCTGAACACCCGCCCGGGGTTCTGGGCGAGGATCTTCAGGATCTGAAACTCGGTGGGCGTCAGGTCGACCTTCCGCCCGTCGCGGGTCACCTCGTAGCTGGCGAGGTTGATGGTGAGCGGGCCGAAGCGGAGCACCTCCTGGTCCTGCGGCTCGGTCGGCCGCCGGAACCGGCGGAGGATCGCCTTGACGCGGCCGGTGAGCTCCCGCGGGCTGAAGGGCTTGGTGACGTAGTCGTCCGCGCCGATCTCGAAGCCGACGACCCGGTCGATCTCCTCGCCCCGGGCGGTCAGCATCAGCACCGGCACGTCCGAGGTGCGCCGCAGGGCCCGGAGCACCTCGAAGCCGTCGATGCCGGGCAGCATCACGTCCAGGATCAGCAGGTCGATGCTCTCCTCCCGGGCGATGCGCAGCCCGTCCTCGCCGTTGTCGGCGGTGATCACCTCGTAGCCGGACCGGCGCAGGTTGTAGGCGACCAGTTCCAGGATGGACGGCTCATCATCCACGACGAGAATCCGCTCTGGCACGGGCATCACCTCCGCCACGAAGGACGCGGGTTGGCACGGGCGGTCACCTCCGCACTGCAGGACCGCGGGGTGGCGCGGACGGTCACCTCCGCACTGCAGGACCGCGGGGTGGCACGGGCGGTCACCGCCGCACTGCAGGGCGCGGGGCGACACGGGCGCGGGACGATCAGCGGTGGGGATCCCGGAGGATCGGCACGAAGCCGTGTTCCGCGACGTACTCCTCCTGGAACTCCGGGCTGAGCACGAAGTCCAGGAAGGCGCGGGTCAACTCGTTGGGTTCCCCCCGGGTGTACATATACTCGTAGGCGAAGATCGGCCACTCACCCCGCAGCACGGCCTCCGGGGAGTAGGCCACCCCGTCGAGCTCCAGCGCCTTCACCTTGTTGGGCCGGAAGTAGGCCGCGTCCACGTAGCCGACGGCGCCCGGGGTGTACTGGACCGTGGCGACGACCTTGCCGTTGGAGTCCTGCACCAGCGCCTGCGGCGAGATGTCCCCCTCGCCGCCGAGCACCTTCTCCACGATGGTGGCCCGGGAGCCGGATGACTGCTGCCGGCTGACCACCATCACCTCCAGGTCGGGACCGCCGACCTCCCGCCAGTTGGTGATCTCCCCCCGCAGCATGCGGGCCAGCTGTTCGGTGGTGAGGCCGGTGACCGGGTTCTCCGGGTGGGCGATGATCACGAAGGGGGCGATGGCCACCTTGTGCTCGACCAGCTCTCTGGCCAGGTCGCCCGTGGCTGCTACGTCGGAGTTGCCGATCTCCACCGCGCCTGCGGCCACCTGGGCGAGGCCGTTGTAGGAGCCGCCGCCGCTCACGTTCACCGTCGCGTTCGGGTGCTGCTCCTCGAAGATCTCCGCCGCGATCGAGGCCAGGGGGAGGAGCGCGGTCGAGCCGCTGGCCGTGATCGTACCGGCCAGCGGGTCATTGGGGTCAGCCTGCGGCTTCGCGCCGCAGCCGGTGAGCACCAGCGCGCCCAGGAGCAGGATGGTCGGCAGCATGCGCCTCTGCGCTCGACCCATCGGGTTTCCCATCTCCTCTTCCCACCACTTAATGTGTGGCTACATTCACTGTAGCGTACCGATATTAAGGTTTGGTTAAGAAGGACGGGTTATCCCGGAGGTTCGCTATCCGGCGGTCGACCAACCCGCCAGGTGCATGACCTGCCCGGCGATGGCGCGGGCCGCGGCCGGCTGCCCGGCCAGGCGGGCGGCCTCCGCCATCGGCGCCAGGCGGTCGGGGTGCGCGAAGAGCAGCTCGCCGGCGGCCGCGGCAAGCTCCTGCCCCCCGGCGATGCGGGCGGCGCCGGTCTCCACGAGGTAGCGGGCGTTCTCCTCCTCGTGGCCGGGCAGCGGGTCCAGGAGCAGCATGGGCAGGCCGAGGGCCAGCGCCTCGGCGCAGGTGATGCCCCCGGGCTTCGTGACGAGCAGGTCCGCGTCGCACATGTGGTCGATCACCCGGTCGGTGTACCCGAGCACGGTGAGGCGCGGGTCGCCGCCGAAGCAGCGGGTGAGCTGCTCCTGCAGCGCCCGGTTGCGGCCGCAGATCACGGTGACCTGCAGCGCGCCGTGGGGCAGCGTGAGCAGGGCGCCCACGGCGTCCGCTATCGGCCCGAGGCCCAGCCCGCCGCCCATCACCAGAACCTTTCGGGGGGTGTCTGAGCCGGCGCGGACCGGTTGCGGATTCCGCGCCTGTTCGGCCGGAGCCGCCAGCGGCACACCACCCGTGCGCCGCCGCACGATGGAGTCGGTGTCGATCTCGGCCAGCGAGGCCCGCACCGGCACGCCGGTCACCGTGACGCACCGGGCGTCGGCGCCGCGCCGGACAAGCTCCGCCGCCGCCTCCGGCGACGCGCAGCAGTAGCGGGCGACGCCCTTCCAGATCCAGAAGCCGTGCGGGGCAAAGTCGGTAAGGGCCATCACGACGGGGATGCGGCGCGCACCCGGCCGGTTCAGGAGGTGCACCGCGGCGCCCGCCGGGAAGGGGTGCGTGCCGACGATGACGTCGGGCTGATGCGCCTTGATAATGCGGCGGACGGGCCCGCCCAGCACCAGTACGACGAGCAGGCGCAACGGCCAGCCCACCGGAAGGTGGTAAAGCTTGCGGTAGAGTGCCGGCACGTGCTTGATCTGCCAGAGGTAGGCGCGGCTGAACAGGCCGAGCAGCGGGCTCTGGCACTGGACGACCACAGCCTCGCACTCGGCGGAGAGGCTGCGGCACGCGTCGGCGATGGCGTTCGCCGCGGCCTGGTGGCCGGAGCCGAACTCGGCGGAGAGGAGCAGGACGCGAACCGGCACGCAGGCCACCCCCAGAATCTTCAGCAAGTACCCGGACAGGATAACCACATTACATTCGCTTTCGATGTCTTTCAGTCCTGCGCGCTGGTTTGCCGGCGGGGGCGCAGGTCACTGCCATCCGCGCGGCGAAGGTGGATATGAGACCACATTGCGGCGGCGTATGTGCGCGTGAGGCGACTCCAGCGGGACAACGCACTTGCGGGGCACTCGGCCGCACCGGTGCAGCGCAGGTGAAGGCAGACGCTGCATCGCCGCAGCAGCGATGGCACTCGGCCGCACCGGCGCAGTGAAGGCGAGCATCTGCAGGCAGTATCGAGGTGACGAAGGAGGATCAGCGCGTTGGCGAGGAGACTGACGAGGGCTGAGGTTCCGGTTGAACAGACCTGGCGGCTGACTGACCTGTTCGCGACGCAGGAAGAGTGGGAGCGCGAGCTGGAGGCGATCGGCGAGGCGGTGCAGACCGTCACCCAGTACAAGGGCAGGCTGGGCGAGGGCGCCGGCGTGCTGCTGGCCTGCCTCACCGCCCACGAGGAGCTGCGCGGCCGCATGGTGCGGGCGGGCACCTACGCCAGCCTCCGCTTCTCCGAGGACGGCTCCAACCCGGAGAACCAGGCGGCAATGGCCCGTGCCCAGGCGCTCCTGGCGCAGGTGGGCGCGGCGCTGGCGTTCCTGGAGTCCGAGATCCTGGCCCTGCCCGAGGGCACGGTGGCGCGCTACCTGGGCGAGGAGCCGGGGCTGGGGCCCTTCGGCCGGTGGCTGGAGCTGGTCCTCGACCGGCGGCCCCACGCCCTGCACCCCGAGACCGAGGCGGCCCTGGCGGCCCTCGGCGAGGTGACGGGCGCGCCCTATCTGGTCTACAACCGGGCCAAGGCCGGCGACATGAGCTTCGAGCCCATTACGGTGGACGGCCGGACGGAGCCGGTATCCTTCTCGACCTACGAGGAGCGGCTGGAGCGCGACCCGGACGCCGCGGTGCGCCGGACCGCTTTCCGCAGCTTCTCCGCCGGGCTGCGGCGGTACCAGAACACCTTCGGCGCGACGTTCGCCACCGAGGTGAAGAAAAACGTCGTCCTGGCCCGGCTGCGGGGCTACGAGTCGGCCACCCACATGCTCCTGCACCCGCAGGAGGTCACCGTCGACGTCTACAACAACATCCTGGACGTGATCCAGGCCGAGGTGGCGCCGCACATGCGCCGCTACGCCCGCCTGCGCAAGCGGGTGCTGGGCCTGGACAAGCTGCTCTACTGCGACATCGAGGCGCCGCTGGACCCCGGGTACAATCCGCCGGTCACCTTCGCCGAGGCGTCGCAGATCATCCTGGACGGCCTGGCGGTGCTGGGGCCGGAGTACCTGGAGATCGTCCGCAACGCGCTGACCGACCGCTGGGTGGACTGGGCGGACAACGTGGGCAAGTCCACCGGTGCCTTCTGCTCGTCGCCGTACGGGGCGCACCCGTTCATCCTCATCTCCTGGGCCGGCACGATGCGCAACGTGCTGGTGCTCGCCCACGAGCTGGGGCACGCCGGCCACTTCACCCTGGCCCAGCGCAACCAGCGGCTGACCAACGCCCGCCCGTCGACGTTCTTCGTCGAGGCGCCGTCCACGATGAACGAGCTGCTGGTGGGGCAGCACATCATGGCCGGCACGTCCGACCCGCGCATGCGGCGGTGGGTCATCATGCAGTTCCTCTCCACGTACCACCACAACTTCGTGCGCCACCTGCTGGAGGGCGAGCTGCAGCGGCGCATCTACGCCCTGGCGGAGCAGGGCACGCCGATCACGGCGGCGACGCTCTCGGAGACCAAGGGCGAGATCCTGAACGAGTTCTGGGCCGGCGAGGTGGAGATCGACGACGACGCCAAGCTCACCTGGATGCGCCAGCCGCACTACTACATGGGCCTCTACCCGTACACCTACGCCGCGGGGCTGACGGTCTCCACCGCGGTGGCCCAGGCGATCCGGTCGGAGGGGCAGCCCGCCGTCGATCGCTGGCTGCGGGTGCTGAAGGCGGGCGGAACCATGGGGCCGCTTCAGCTGGCCGAGGCGGCCGGCGTGAACCTGGCCACGCCGGAGGCCGTGCGCAAGGCCGTCGCGTACGTGGGGTCGCTCGTGGACGAGCTGGAGCAGAGCTTCTGAAGGGTGCGGGAGACAAAAGTGCAAGACCACCGCGCGAGATGCGGTGGTCTTCATCATTTCAGTCCATGTCATCCGCGCGGGCGACACCGCGCTGCCCCCATCCTGGGGCCCGGGTATCGGCGGCGCAGGGCGGAAGGGGCCCTGCGCGCCCCCCTTCCAGCCGCACCCCGGCCGAGGGGTCACCCAGGGGGGTGATTTTGTGCGCCCAAGATTCGAACTAGATTGAAAACACCGGGCGCTCGGGCTACATTGGCGCCGGAACCCTATCACACGCAAACTGGGGGGTATTGCATGGGTGTGGTGAAAAGGGTCCTGTCCAGTCTGATGGCGGCGTCGATGCTGGTCTCGCTGAGCTCCGGCCTGGCGCTGGCCAGCTCCCCGGACCAGCCCGGAGGAGAGGCGCCCCGGGTTCCCCTCGCGGAACGGGTGTCCACGGAGAAGAACTACGAGATGGTATCCAACGAGGACACGGCCGGTTCCGGCGGCGTGCGCCAGTACATGGTGGAGCTCGAGGGGCCGAGCGGGGTCGAGCTGTACGTGGAGGCCAGGGAGCGGGGCCTGCAGAAGCAGGATCTGGCCCGCGCCGGCCGGGAGGCCCTGAGCGGCATCGAGCGGGCCCAGAGCGACGTCCTCCGGGCCATCCGGTCCCTCAAGACGCCCGCTAAGGTCGAGGTCCTGTACCAGGTCAAGAACGTGCTGAACGGCATCGCCGTGCGCACCGACGAGGCCGGAGCCGAGCTGATCCGCCAGATCCCCGGCGTGAAGTCCGTCACGGTAATGGAGCTTCACGAGCGCAGCCATACCAACTCTGTCCCGCTCATCGGCGGGCCCAAGGTGTGGGAGAGCTTCGGCGTCCTCGGTGAAGGCATCAAGGTCGCCGTGATCGACACCGGCATCGACTACCTGCACACCAACTTCGGCGGCCCGGGTACGCCCGAGGCCTACGAGCTCGACACCACGACGCTGAACGAGTACTTCCCCAACGCCAAGGTGGCCGGCGGCTGGGACTTCGCCGGCGACGCCTACAACGGCTCCAACCAGCCCCGCCCCGACCCGAACCCGCTGGACTGCCGCTACGAGCTGGGCGGCGGCCACGGCACCCACGTGGCCGGCACGATCGCCGGCTATGGCGTGAACGCCGATGGGACAACCTACCGGGGCCCGTACGACCGGAGCATCCCCCTGGACTCCATGCGCATCGGCCCCGGCGTCGCACCGCTGGCGGAGCTGTACGCCCTGCGGGTCTTCGGCTGCACGGGCAGCACCGGCCTGACGGTGGCGGCGCTGGACTGGATCGTTGACCCCAACGGCGACGGCGACTACTCCGACCGGATGGACGTGGCCAACCTCTCCCTGGGCTCGGCGTTCGGCGGTCCGGATGATCCCTCCTCGCGCGCGGCCAACAACGCCGCCCTGGCGGGCGTGCTGCTGGCCATCTCCGCCGGCAACTCCGGCGATGTCTACTACATCAGCGGCAGCCCGGGCAGCGCCGTCCGCGCGGTCACCGTGGCGGCTCAGGTCGATGCGCTGGACGTGGTGGACGGCTTCCGCATCGAGTCGCCTGCGTCCATTGCCGGCTTGTACGGCGGCTCGGTGGGCCAGAGCTACAACTGGGGGGCCATGGAGGAGCCCGTCACGGCGCCGGTGACGTACGACCCGGACAACCCGGCTGGCTGCAGCGCCTGGCCTGAGGGCGCCCTGGCGGGGCAGATCGTCCTGGTCGACTGGGTGCCGGACGGCCACGAGACCTTCCCCTGCGGCTCGGCGGTCCGGGCCAACAACGCCACGGCGGCCGGCGCAGTCGGCATCATCATGGCGGAGAACGTGCCGTTCCTCACCACGGCCATCGCCGGCAACGCCGCCATCCCCAGCATCCTGACCACCAGCACGGCCGGCGAGGCGATCAAGTCCGAGCTGGGCAGCGGCGTGGTGGCGACCCTGAGCAACGAGTGGCTCAACTCCGGCAGAGTCTACGCCCCCGAGCGGGAGGACACCCTGGCCTCCTTCAGCTCCCGCGGCCCGACCAAGGGCAACGGCCTGAAGCCGGACATCGCGGCGCCCGGCTACTCCATCTTCTCGGCCCGGTCCGGCTCCGGCTCGGAGGGCGTCTCCTTCAACGGCACCTCCATGGCCGCGCCGCACATGGCGGGCGTGCTGGCCCTGCTCCGCGACAAGAACCGCGACTGGTCGGTTGAGGAGATCAAGGCCGCGGCCATGAACACCGCCGGCCACGACATCTACCAGGATCTCGGGCCCTCTGGCGACCGGTACGGCCAGTCCCGCGTAGGCGCCGGCCGCGTGGATGCTGCCGCGGCGGTCGCTCAGGAGGTCGTCGCCTACAGCGCCGACGCCCCGGGTGCGGTCAGCGTCTCCTTCGGCGCGGTGGAAGTGGTCGGCACGGCCACCTTCGAGCGCACGGTCAGGGTGGTCAACCACGGCGACCGGACGGTGACCTACCGGCCCAGCGTCGACATGTTCGTAGAGATTCCCGGGCTGGCGTACAGCTTCCCGGACGGGAACGTCACGGTGCCGGCCAGGGGCTCCGCCACCTTCCGGGTGCGGCTGACCGCGGATGCCGCCCAGATGCGGGCTACCCACGACCCGACGATCTCCGAGACTCAGAACTCCTACCCGCGCCAGTGGATCCCCGAGCACAGCGGCGTCATCCTGCTCAAGCCGGTCAACGACGTGGCCGGCGCCAGGGCGACCCTGCGGGTGCCCGTTTACGTCACCGCCCGGCCGGCCGCGGATGTGAACACCGCGGAGCAGAGCCTCACGTTCACCGGTGATGAGGGAGAGAGCACGCTGACCCTGACCGGCACCGGCCTCAACACCGGCGGCTTCTCCCGCTACGATTACAACGCCCTCGTCACGCCCTTTGAGCTGCAGCACGTCGGCACCGTGCAGAGCCTGGACAAGGCCTCCGGCATCGGGCCCAGCGCCGTCACCGCCGTGCTCCAGTACGCCGGCGTGACCACGGACGCGCGGGCCATCGCCGCCGAGGGCCGGCAGCTGAGCGAGAGCGACCTCTACTTCGGCATCGTCGCCCACGCCGACTGGTCCACCCCGGCCAACGAGGTGACCTACGAGGTTCAGGTGCGGCCGGAGGGCAGCACTCAGACCTACTACCTGCGCAACAGCAGGAACGCCGTGCAGTCGGGCGGCTCCACCACCTACTACGACGTGATGCTCGCCTGCGTCACCGCCGGGTGCTTCCTCAACACCAACGGCGTCGACCCCCTGCTGCAGTCGGGCGTCTTCAACAACAACGTGATGATTCTGCCCGCGCGGGTGACCTGGCTGGGCCTGGACGACACCAAGACTCGCTTCCAGTGGCGCGTCAGGGCCACGCACTACCGCTTCGGCCTGATCGATGAGACGCCCTGGTACACCTACGACTACGCCAATCCCGGGCTCGACTTCACCGACGGCGCCGAGGGCCAGCCCACGTACTTCGCCGATCCGGGTCGCGGCATCCCGGTCGCCTTCAACCGGGCCGCCTACGAGGCCAACGGCTCCAAGGGCGTCCTGCTGCTGCACAACCTGAACGCCAGGGGCAACCGGGCCCAGGTGGTGGGTATCAATGCCGCACCGGCCGACACCGGCTTCGTGGACCCGCCGGAGAGCAAGACCTACGGCGATGAGCCCTTCACCGTCACCGCCCGCAACGAGAAGGCGGTCATCGGCTCCCTCAGGCAGGACGTCTGCGAGGTCGGGCCCACCGAGAACGGCACCGCCACCGTGACCGTGCTGACCGCCGGCGACTGCGTGCTCCGCGCCCAGTTCACCGGTGACGACACTGCGGCGCCCGCCTATGCCGACCTGGTCATCCCGGTCCGGAAGGCCGACCTGACCATCACGCCGCAGTCCGTCACCCGCCTGGTCGGCCAGGAGAACCCGGAGCTGACCGGCACGGTGACCGGCTTCGTGGCCGGCGATGAGGAGCTGGTCCGGGTCCGGTACGCCACCGCCGCCACGGCTGCGTCGCCGGTGGGCAACTACCCGATCAAGGTGCACTTCGACGACCCCGAGGGGCGGCTCGACAACTACAACGTCATCATCCACCCGGCGTTCGTCACCGTGGTGGACGAGCTGGCTGAGGCGGTCTTCGATCCCGACCTGGGCGAGGAGCAGCCGGCCGGCGGGTTCACCATCGGGTTCCGGTGGCTGGTGAACGGCGAGCCGGGCGAGAACCCCTCGGCCACGGTCCGGATCGTGGACGCAGACAGCGGTGGCGTCATCACCGCCTTCGTGGCGAACGGCGGCGGCCTCACGTACGAGGACGGCGCCTACCGGGTGCAGTTCGAACCGGCGCGGTACGGCCTGGGCCCGGGCGACCGGGTGACCATCCAGATCTACGTGAACCGCAAGCTCCAGAACCAGATCACCATCACGCTCGTGGAGGAGGCGGTGACGGAGTGATGATGCGGAAGTGGCAGCTGTGGCTGGCGACGGGCGCGACGGTCGCCGTGTTCGGCGCAGGCGGTGCGACGCTGGCGCTGCTGACGGACCAGGCGGGGCCGGAGTCCCGAGAGCTGGTGGCCGGCACGCTGCGCCTGGACGGCCGGCGGTCGGG
>NZ_JAGGLG010000051.1 GCF_017874315.1 Symbiobacterium terraclitae
TTCTTGAACACGTACATGTCAGCGCCGCAGGGATTATCGTCGGTTGATCCTACGGCCCGTGTCTCCGTTGCCTGCACCAAACTTGGCGAAGACCCAATTCCACAGTGCCGTTGACACGGCAATCGTCGCCATCCAGATCAAGGCCAGGGTATAGGGTGCGAGAATCCAGGCCACAGCCAGCCATTCCAGTACGCCTGCCGTAGAACGAAAGCCCACGATCATCGCTGCAAGAACTGCGTGAGGTACTGTCAGGCAGTATTGACCCCCGGCCGCATCTGCGTCCGGGGGTTGCGTCGCTGTTAGGTGGGAAGGACCGCCAACAGAACGGCACCCGCGCGCGGAGAAGGCAAGATGCACAAAAGGCGGCTGCGCTCGTAGGTAGTAAGGCCCACGGTTATAGGGTGTTACAGCTATCCTCGCCCATCAGGTCTTGACTCGGCAGAGGTCGCATTCGTTAAATTTCGTCAGGACGAGTTATCAGACCGGCCCGGCATATCGCCGGTCACAGACAGCATGTACCTCAACAACCGCCGACCTTCCCTATCCCACACAGCAGAGGGCCAAGTAACGGGGGCAGACAAGGATGCGACGCAGCGACCGCGTGCTGGAGTACGTGCGGAAGATGACCCGTCAACACCCTGCAGGCGTTACTGCGGAGCAGGTCGCCGAAGCGCTCGGGCTGGCCAGGTCCAATGCGAGCGCCGACCTGAATGCGCTTTGGAAGGCCGGCCGGCGCGAGAAGAGTCCGGGCAGGCCGGTGCGCTACCGGCCCGCCGGCGGCAGCGTGCCGGTGGCAGCCGGTCCCGCCATCCGCCCGCCGGCGGCGGCCACCCCGGGCCACGAAGTCCCCCCGGAGGATCCCTTCCAGGCCCTCGTCGGCTGGAAGGACAGCCTCGCGTCCGCGGTCAAGCAGGCCAAGGCGGCGGTCCTGTACCCGGGCGGCGGGCTGCACACCCTCATCTGCGGCCCCACCGGCGTGGGCAAGTCCCGGCTCGCGGAGCTGATGTTCCAGTTCGCCTGCCAGGCCGGGGCGTTCCAGCCCGGTGCGCGGTTCGTCACCTTCAACTGCGCCGACTACGCCACCAACCCGCAGCTGCTCATGGCCCACCTCTTCGGCGTGAAGAAGGGGGCCTACACCGGCGCGGACCAGGACCACGTGGGCCTGGTGGAACATGTACACGGGGGCATGCTCTTCCTGGACGAGGTCCACCGCCTTCCCCCCGAGGGCCAGGAGATGCTCTTCCGGCTCATCGACAAGGGGCTCTTCCGTCGCCTCGGCGAGACGGAGATGGAGCGGACCTCCCGCACGCTGATCGTCTGCGCGACGACCGAGCGGGTGGATTCGGCGCTCCTCAGGACCTTCACCCGCCGGATCCCGATGGTGATCAACCTGCCCTCCCTGGCCGACCGGACCCTGCGGGAGCGGCTCAAGTTTCTGAAGCGCGCCTTTCGCGCCGAGGCCCGGAAGATGGGCGTGCCCCTCCTCATCCGGGCCAACGCCCTGCAGCACCTGCTACTCTACGACTGCCCGGGCAACGTCGGCCAGCTCAACAGCGACGTGCAGCTGGCCTGCGCGCAGGCCTTCCTGCGCTACCTGAACGACCACAAGGTGCCGGTCAGCATCGGCCTGGACGTCCTGCCGGACCACGTGAAGCGGCAGGTCGTGGCCGTGCGCCGGCACCACGCCGAGATGGAGGAGCTGCTGGCTGCCTACCCCGGGGGCATGGAGGTGCACCCGGCGGACGCCCCCGTACCAGAAGAACCAGAGGCCAGCCTGCCCAACTTCTACGAGATGATGGAGCGGGAGACCCGGCGCCTCGCTGGGGCGGCGCAGAGCCGCGAGGCGATCCAGCAGCACCTCACCGCTACCGTGGAGGCCCACTTCCGCCAGTTCCTGAGTACGGTGCAGCGCCGGTACGAGGCCAACCGCCAGGAGCTGACGGCCGTCGTGGACGCCGAGGTGCTGGCGGCCGTGGAGCAGGCGGTCGCCTACGCCGAGGGGCGCCTCAGGCGCGTGATGCCCATGCGGGTGGTCTTCGGTCTGGCCCTGCACATCAACGCCGCCCTGGAGCGGATCCGCCTGGGCATGACCGTGCCCTACCCGCCGACGGAGCCCATCCGGGCCGAACACCCGGAGGAGTACGCCGCCGCCGTGACCATGGTCCGCATGCTCTCTGAGCGGCTGCAGGTCAGCCTGCCGGAGGGGGAGGCCGCCTACATGACGCTCTTCATCCGGGCGGACGAGGAGGCCGCTGGCGCCCGCCGCATCGCCCTGGTCGTGGCCTGCCACGGCCAGGGGATCGCCCAGGGGATGGCCGACGTGGCGGAGCACCTGGCGGGGAAGGTCGGCGTGATCGCCCTGGACATGCCGCTGGACGGCAACCCGGACGACGTGCTGGACAAGCTGGTCACCGCGCTCCGGCAGGAGAGCTACGCCGGCGTCATGCTGCTGGTGGACATGGGTTCGCTCTCCTTCCTCGCCGAGAAGCTGCAGTACGCCACCGGCCTGCCGGTGCGGGTCATGCCCATGGCCACCACGATCCTCCTGATCGAAGCCATCCAGCAGGTGCAGCTGCCGGGGGTCACGCTGGACGAGGTCTACGACGCCGTGGCCGAGGGGCAACGCAGACTGCTCGCCATGCAGGCGGGCAACGACAACCAGGCGTCCGCCGTGATCACCTGCTGCTTCACCGGTGAGGGGAACGCCACCCTGCTGCAGCAGGTGGTGCAGCGGGCCATGCGGGCGCGCGGCCACTCGGTGGCCGTACTGGCGACCAGCATCCCGCCCAGCGGCGACTGGGAGCGCATGTTCAAGACGCTCCTGCAGGGGCGGCGCCCGCTGGCGGTGGTGGGTCCCGTCAACCCCGGCATCCCCGGGATTCCCTACTTCGCGAGCGTGGAGATCCTCACCCAGGCAGGCCAGGACCGCCTGGCCGCGCTGGTCGAAAGCCGGGCGGCGCCTGCGGGGCCTGAGGTGCTGATGGCCGATGACCCGCCGGCGGAGGACCTGGCCCGGACGCTGGCCACGGGGGTCGAGGACGACTTCGTCTTCACCAACCCCCACACCCTCTTCCCCGAGGTGGCACGCACGGTGGACGCGCTGGCGGCCGCGGCCGGGGCCCAGCTGCCCGGCGACATGCGCGTGGGCCTCGTCATGCACCTCGCCTGCCTGGTGGAGCGGCTGGCGGGTGAGCGGGACCGGGCGCAGGACCCTGCCCCGGTGAGCCCCGAGGTGGCCGGCCTGGCCCGTTGCTTGGCGCCCCTGGCCCAGCGCTTCCGCATCCGGTTCGGCGCTGAGGACCTGTTCCGCTTACGTGAAGTGTTGCACAATACACTGTGCGCGACAGATTAAGTGTAAGAGTATTCCTAGTGTATCGTTGTGTATCGCTCAGTGTGGTTTGGGACGTCGAGCCCGCCTGGCAAGCCGATTTGCGAACCCGACCTCGCGTTGGCACGGAACGTGCTAACAGAAGAGGTCGGGTTCGCTGCTTGATGCCCCGGGGTGAGTTCACAGGCGACCGCGTCGAGAGGGGGGATCCGCACCGCAGCAGTTTCCGCGGCCCCGTCACAGATCAACACGACTGAGGAGTTGAGCAACCCGTGGTGCGTATTCTGCTGGTTTGCGCTGCAGGCATGTCGACCAGCCTCCTGGTCCAGCGGATGCAAAAGGCGGCAGCCGCCCGAAACCTGGACGTAAAGATCGAAGCCCACGCCGCGCCCGAATTTGACTCCTGTTACCGGGAGTTCGACGTGATCCTCGTCGGTCCGCAGCTGCGTTTCCGCAAGGCCGACTGGGCCCCTTTGGCCGCAGAGGCCGGCATTCCCCTGGACGTGATCAATCCGGTTGACTACGGGATGGTTAACGGCGAGAAAGTCCTCGACACGGCGTTGAAGCTGGCTGCTACGAAGGAGTAGGAGGAAGCGGCCTATGAAGTTCTTCGACTTCCTTGAGAACAAGCTGATGCCGGTCTTCGCCAAGATTGCGACCCAGCGGCACATTTCGGCCATCCGTGACGGCGTGATCGTGTCGATCCCGTTCACCGTGATCGGCGGATTCTCGCTCATCATCGCCAACCCGCCCTTCGACCCGAACAGGACCACCGGCGGCTTCGCCCGGGCCTGGCTCGACTTCGCCACCACCTACAAGTTCAACCTCTCCATGCCTTACTACATGACCATGGCGATCATGTCGCTCTTCATCGCCATGGGCATCGGCTACAGCCTCGCCCGGCACTACAAGCTCAACCAGCTGAACGGCGCCGTGCTTTCGGCGATGACCTTCCTGCTGATGGCCGCGCAGGCGCTGAACGTGGACGGGGTGGGGCGCGTCCTGCCGGCCACCTACCTCGACGGTACCGGCATCTTCACGGCCATCATCGCCGGCATCCTCTCCGTCGAGGTCCTCCGCCTCCTGAAGGTGCGGAACTGGACGATCCGCATGCCCGACGGCGTGCCGCCCGCGATCGCCAACTCCTTCGACTCCCTGGTTCCCGCCTTCGTCCTCGTCATTCTCACCTTCCCGATCACCCTGGTGCTGAAGAGCCTCACCGGCGTGCCGTTCCCGCAGATGATCATGAACGCGTTCAAGCCGCTGGTGGGCGCGGTCGACAGCCCGTTCGGCGTCTTCTTCTCGGCGCTGCTGGCCCAGCTGCTCTGGTCCGTCGGCATCCACGGCGCCTCCACCGTCCGGGCCGTCATCCTCCCGTTCAAGCAGGCCAACCTGGCCGCCAACGCCGCCGCCCACATGGCCGGCGAGGCGATGCCCCACATCTTCACGCCGATGTTCTGGTCTGCCTTCATGACCATCGGTGGCTCCGGCGCCACGCTGGCCCTGGTCTTCTTCTACCTCAAGTCCCGGTCGACGCAGCTCAGGTCCACCGGCAAGCTGGCCCTGCTGCCTGCGATCTTCAACATCAACGAGCCCATCATCTTCGGCACGCCCATGGTCTTCAACCCGACCATGTTCATCCCGTTCGTTCTCGCCCAGCCGATCTGCGGCGTGATCGCCTACTACGCCACCAAGCTGGGCCTGGTGGGCCGCATCTTCGCCGACGTGCCCTGGACCACCCCCGCACCGCTGGGCGCCATGATCGCCGCGGCCGACTGGCGTGCGGCCGTCCTGGTGCTGTTCCTGGCGTGCGTGGCGGGCGCCATCTACTACCCGTTCTACAAGGTCTACGAGCGGCAGCTGCTCAGGCAGGAGGCGCAGGCCGGCGCTGCCGAAGCAGAGCGGCCCGCCCCTTCGGTTGCTGACTAGGTAGGTTCCCCCGGGAGGCATTCATCTTGGACACAGTCGATGTTGAAACCGTCGCCATGCAGGTGATCCTGGCCGCCGGTAACGCCCGGTCCGAGGCGTACGAGGCGCTCCGCCTCGCCAAGCAGGGTGACTTTGCGGCAGCCGAGCAGCGCATGGCGAACAGCCAGCGGGAGCTCAGCGTCGCCCACAAGATCCAGACCGAGCTCATTCAGGCCGAGGCAGCAGGTCGACCGACCCCGCTGGGCCTGCTGATGGTGCACGCCCAGGATCATCTGATGACGGCCATGTCGGAGCAGCTCTTGATCCAGGAGATCATCGATCTGCACAGGCGCCTGCAGGAGCGCCAGTAGCATGCGTCCAGCGCCGCCCCGGCTCGCCACCCGGGCCCGGGCGAACAACCGCAAGGAGATGATTGTCGATGTCTGGGCTCAAGATCGCCATCTTCGGCGGTGGTTCCAGCTATACCCCCGAGATCATTGAAGGGTTTATCGTTCGGCATGCCACGCTGCCCGTCCGGGAGATCCACCTGGTGGACATCCCGGCCGGCCGGGAGAAGCTCCAGATCGTCGGTGCGCTGGCGCAGCGCATGGTGAGGAAGGCCGGGCTGGACATCCGCATCGTGCTGACGGAGGACAAGGACGCTGCCATCGAGGGCGCCGACTTCGTGACCACGCAGCTGCGGGTCGGCCTGCTGGAGGCCCGCATCAAGGACGAGCGCATCCCCCTGAAGTACGGTACCATCGGCCAGGAGACCAACGGCGCCGGCGGCATGTTCAAGGCGCTCCGCACCATCCCCGTGGTGCTGGACATCGCCCGCCGGATGGAGCGGCTGGCGCCGGGCGCGAAGCTGATCAACTTCGCGAACCCCTCGGGCATCGTCACCGAGGCGGTGTTGAAGCATTCCAAGGTCGACGTGATGGGTCTCTGCAACGTGCCCATCGGTATGAAGATGAACATCGCAAAGCTCCTGGACGTGGATCCCAGCCGGGTGGACATCGACTTCGCCGGCCTGAACCATCTGGTGTGGGGCCTGAACGTCCGTTTGGACGGAAAGGATGTCAAGAAGCAGGTCCTGGCCGGCCTCGCCGACGACCGGAACTTCACGATGCGGAACATCCGGCCGATCAGGTAGCCGGAGGGTCTGCTCGAGGCCCTGGACGCCATCCCCTGCCCCTACCACCGCTACTACTACATGCACGACGAGATGCTCGCCGAGGAGATGCAGGACGCCGCCCCGGGCGGCAAGGGCACCCGCGGCGAGGTCGTCAGGCGGGTGGAGGCGGAGCTGTTCGAGCTCTACAAGGACCCGAACCTGGACGTCAAGCCCCCGCAGCTGATGCAGCGCGGCGGCGCCTACTACTCCGACGCGGCGTGCGAGCTGATCAACTCCATCTACAACAACAAGATGGACGTCCACGTCGTGAACATCCGGAACAATGGCGCCAACGCCGACCTGCCCGACGACGTCTCCATTGAATGCAACGCCATCGTGGGCAGCTTCGGCGCCAGGCCGATCACCGTCGGGCGGTTCCCCAGGCACCTGGTGGGTCTGCTGCAGCAGGTGAAGGCCTACGAGGAGCTGACCGTCGAGGCCGCCGTGACCGGCGACTACGACACCGCCCTCCGAGCTCTGCTGGCGAACCCGTTCATCCCCGGCATCAAGGTGGCCAAGCCCCTGCTGGACGAGATGCTGGCGGCCCACGCCGAGTACCTGCCGCAGTTCAAGATTCGATAACCGATGTTGACGGCCCCGGGAGCTTTCCGGCTCCCGGGGCCGTCTGCTGCACCGCTTGCGGGCACACCGTGACGCCGCGGTGATGTCCGGGCTCAATGCGGAGCCTTTCCGCCAGGGCTAGACCTGCGGCGCAGCGGGCGACGGTCTTCCCGGGTCGAAGGAAATTCTTCAGTAAGGTGCGAATAACACATCCGCTCAGCATCTTCAGAAGGGAGCTGTGAACCCGAGTGCGTCGTCTCCTCGCCTGGTTGGTGATGCTGTCGGTGCTGCTGGCTCCCGCCCTGGCGCAGGCGGAGGATGCGATCCGCCTGGTGGTGGGCGGCGTGGAGATCGAGACCGACGTGGCCCCCGTGATCGAGGGGGGCAGGACGCTGGTCCCCCTGCGGGCCGTGACCGAGGCGCTGGGCTTTGAGGTGAAGTGGGACGGCCCCAGTCAAACCGCTATCCTAACCAGGGGCGAAACGACGATCATGCTGACCGCCGACAGGCCGGATGCGCTGGTCAACGGCCACCTGATCACGCTGGACGTGCCCCCGACGATCCGGTCCGACCGGATGATGGTCCCCGTCCGCTTCGTCGCCGAGCAGATCGGCCTGGATGTCGCCTGGGACGAGGCCACCCGCACCGTGGTCATCGCACCGAAGGAGCCGGCGGTCCCGGCCATCTCGGTGGATCCGGAAGCCATCGCCCTGCTGGAGCAGCTGTGGGTGGCCGGAAGCTATCGGATCACGGGCGACGTCACCATGCGCGCGGTAACCGCGCTGGAAACCCTGGAAGCGGCGATGACCATGGAGGCGTACCGATCCGGGACCGACGAGGCCCTCGCCTACACCACTTTCCGGGCCGGCGGCCTGGAGCTGACCACGGCCATGGCCGTTCACCAGGGGCAGGCCTGGGCGCAGGACGTGACCGGGGCATGGACCCCCAAGCCGCTGGAGGAGCTCGACCCCGCCGATCTCTTCACCGATCCGACGAGCCTTGCGAGCCTGACGACCGAGGCCCTCATGGGGGCCAACATCACGCGGTCACAGCATGTCTATGAGGGGACCGAGATGCAGGTCGTGACCGTGCTCGTGGACCTGACCGAGTCCGCCGAGTTCGCCGAGGTGATCGGCCTGTTCGGCTTGCCGGCCGAGCAGTTCAAGGCGGGGCTGTACGAGGTCTCCTACTGGTTTGACGCCGACAACACCCCGCACCACGCCGACCTCTCCGTTGAGCTGATCATGACCGAACCAGAGCTGTTCGCGATCTCCGTAGGGGGTAGCCTGTACTGGGAGCCGTGGGACCAGCCGATTCCGTTCCCGCCTGAGATCACAGGCGTTGGCGAGTAACCGCTTCCCGGTGCGTGGGCCGTCCCGAGAGCCTCACCGGCTCGGGACGGCCCCGGCGCGTGAGCAGCGGTTCCGCCGCAGACGCCCGCGATCGAACCTGCAATCAAGGGGTTTCGTAATGGTATTGTGAGAAATGTGTTGCGGAGGAGTGGGGATGGGATGAAGCGGGATCGCGCCCGGCGCGCCCGGTGGGCAGCGTGGCTGGTGGCTTTGACTCTGATGCTGCAGGCTTCCCCGGGTGGCGCGTCGGAGACGGAACTGGAGATCGCGGAGTATCCTGCCGAGAACTACGAGCCAGGTCCGGGCTGGCCGGAGGGCTGGTCGCCGCCGCCTGCGCCCGAGGAGATGTCCGAGCGGATGAAGGCCGAGGTCGAGCGGGTGCTTCGGGAACGCCCGGACATGTACGACCGGTACGACTGGTGGGTGTGGGACCCGCTGCCCGCCTGGACGCAGGAGTACCCGTGGTTCTGGCGTGAGGACTGGATGGGCTGTGGAACCACACTGCACGTGTACGCCTATCCTGTACCCGACACGCAGTTGATCACGCGGGTATTTGGCCGCTCGTTTGGGTGGACTCGACTGTACCTGAAGCCCTGTCGATATGAGCCGATCCAGTTCATCGTCGAGGCGCGTGAACTGAGTGAAGAGGAGAAGTTAGCTGAGGGCAGGGTCATCGAGTACCAGTACTGGATGGATAAGTCGCACCCCGGGTTGGGGCGAGACAACGGCAGCGAGAGCAACGGAAGCCCCGATAACATTTATGTTTTCCTAAATCAGGGGGACGCGTCGAAGCGGTTTGACGCACCCGCCTACTTAGACACCACTGTTAACCGTGTGCGCGTACCTATCCGTTTCATTAGTGAGATGATGGGAGCCGAGGTTGAGTGGGATGAGACCAATCGACGTGTGGGGATACACTTTCCGGCCGTTACCCGCCAGGTGATGAAGGTGATCCCGGCCCCCGGGTACGACTACCCGGACCTGTTCGATCCCGAAGCAGACTGGCCCAACGGGCACCGGTTCCTTCTGGAGGAGCGGACGGTGAGCACCCCGGAGCGCACAGTGGTGCTGACCATCGATCAACCAGTGGCGGTGGTGGACGGCCGAGAGGTGCCCCTGGATGCTCCGCCGGTCATCCGGAACGACCGGACCATGGTTCCTGTGCGGTTCATCGCTGAGCAAATGGGGGCGAAGGTCTACTGGGTGGGTGCAGAACCCATTTTCCGACTCGATGACGGCAGGCTGTCGGGTACCTACCAGGTCCACATCTTCACGCCGTTCTTCCCCTTGTACGAGTACCCCAGTTGGTACCTGGAGAACCGGGCCGTACGGTACTGAGGGGGGAGACGACCTATGCGGTGGCGATGGTGGGTTGCGGTGGTGGCGCTGTTCTCTCTCGTCCCTTGGCATGCCGCCCTGGCCGCGGAATGGACCACCAAGGGTGGTTCTCCCCAACGTATGTCCGCGGTCTTCGAACCCACGGGGCTGATCGAGTTGACGCCGTACTGGGAGACGCAACCGCTGGGCGAGAGTGCGGCACAACCGGTGATCGTCGACGGGGTGGTTTACCACTTGGCCGGAGCCTACCTCTGGAGGTTAGACCTGGACGAAGTAAGCCCCCCGATTGCCGGGGCCTCGCCGGTGATCGAGCCGGTTGCTAGGCTGCCGGTTGAGTTTAACCGGGCCCCCGAAGGGCCGACAATACCCCCGCAGTCTAGCCCTACCTACAGTCCTGAGACCGGCATTCTCTACTTCGGAACCGGGTACGGGTGGGTCTGGGCCTATCACACAGTGGCCGGATGGTTTCGCCCCCTGGAGCTGGACCTCGGCTGCCCTATCGTGGGCTCTCCCCTCGTGATTCACGACCAGGGTCGCGATGTCGTGGTGGTGGCGGACCGACCCAACTACCCCGGAGAGGAGAATCGGCCCGTAGGGCGACCGCTCTGTCCCCGTAGCCATGGCAAGGTGTGGGTGGTGCAGGGACTGGACGGACCTGACGGGTCACCCCGTTGGCAGTCCTACGAAGCTCCCACGCACAAGCAGGACGAGAGCGGGTTCGGCGGCTTCATCACTCCCTCAGCCGTGATCGCACCGCCCCACGGGGAGAACCCCAGCTTCGTCATCGGTACCGACGGTTTCGAGGGCGGGCGCGCGATTCGCCTGGCCCTGGATCGCAACAACGACTACCGCCCTTACCAAGTCTGGACGGTGGATGGTCCAGGAGGATTCGCCGGCAACTTCACATCTGATGGGGTGAGCGCGTACTGGCTGGACACCCGCGGGTACCTGTGGGGCGCCACCCTGGCGAGAGGCCGCGAACCCGACGGCTGGTCCGGCTACTCCATCGACCTCCCCGCCCTCATCGGCGCCAAGGTCGCGTTCACCAACACCGAGCCTGCGGTCGAGGTCCGCCAGACCCCCGCAGGCCCCGAGACCCACCTGTACGTCACCCTGCGCAACTACAGCGACATCGGGGCCGGGCTGCGGGACGGCCCCACGGGCAACGACGGCGCGGTGGTGGCGCTGGGCCCCGGCGGCACGCTCAAGTGGTTCCACAAGTTCGGCCCACCGGACCGGCACGGCGGGCGGAAGGCCTCGATGAACACGGCGCCGCTGGCGCTCGTGAGCCGGGGGGCGCTCCTCTTCGGCGACGTGAATGGATACTTCTACAGTTACGCGCTGGATACCGGCAACCTCACGGGCGGCGACGCCCGAGGCGCACTGGTCCAGCCGGATGGGCGGGCGCCGGCGGACCGGCTGTTCCTCCTGAAGGAGGGTGAGGAGCCGAACACCGGCCCCTACAACTTCTCCCAGGTCTCCGGCGTCGGGGTCGACCCCGCCTTCGGCCACGGGCTGCTGCTGGTCGGCGTCAACTACGTGCGGGACGGCTCGGCCACAGGCCGGCTGGTCGCCTATCGGGCCGGCGAGGCCTACGATCTGCGCTGGCTGGACCAGCCTGAACCCCTGGTGCTCGCGCACGGCGAGCCGGCGGCGCTGGAGCCGCGGCTGCAGCTGGAGCTGACCACCCGCACCCTCGCGGCGGTCTGCCAGGGCCCGGTGGCCGTGCAGTGGTTCCTCACCGACGCCGCCGGACAGCTGGTCCGCCCGCTCGGGGATGTGCCGCTGCCAGGCAACCTCGCCCCTCAGAAGCCCCACCCGGTTCCGCTGACGGTGAGCCTGGCCGAGGGCGATCCGGCAGAGGGGCAGATCGTCGGCGTGATCGACCTGCCCACGGTCTACGCCCTTGGCGCGGACCATGCGGAGAACGGCGCGCTGGCCGTCGCCCGGGGCCTGGCGGCGGCGCTGGGGCTGCTGAGGGAGAAGAGCTGTGCCGGGGCGGTCGCCGAGGTCGTCGAGCGGGAGGGCCAGCCAGGCCCGGACGGCGGACTGGCCAACAACGTGCTGATCGTGCCCTACACCGGCCCGGAGCTGACCGGCGAAAAGGAGGGGGAGCCTGAGCCCGAGCCAGAACCGCCCGTGGACGACCCGTCGGTGGTGGAGCTCGCCGTGCCGCAGGAGGTCGAGGCCGACCAGCCGTTCCAGGTGGGCATCTACCTGGGGTACCGGAACAACCTGGGCCGCAGCGAGATCCGGGTGCCGCTCCGGGTCTGGGCGCGGCCGGCGGCGGGCGGTCCGGCCCCGGCCGGAGGCTGGCAGCAGGTGACCATCGACCAGCTGCCCTGCTGCACCTTCAAGCCGGGTACCATCCCGGGGCTGGGCGCCGGCGTGTGGGAGATCATCGCCGAGATCGACTACGCCGGCGACACCCGCCCGGAGAACAACCGGGCGGTCCGGCGGGTGGAGGTGCTGCGCCTGCAGTCCGGGGGTGGAACCGGCGCGGAGGGCGGCGCCATCACAGACTGATCAAGGCGGCCGCGCGGGGCCATCCGACCCCGTGGGCCGCCTTCTTCCCGATCCGCCGAGAGCTCCCTGCTCGCTGACCGTCTGGCGCCGCCCGTCTCGCGGACCGGGCGGAGCGAGTCAACCCATACGGTGCGATCTGGTTTTGACCTGCCAGCGCTGCAGGTCAGCCGCACGCGTTGTTGAAGTCTTACCAGAACACGCATCAGTCCAGGGGGTTCCAGCCCATGAGCACCGACCAACGCGGATCGAGCCACGGGAAGGTCTGCTCGCTGGCGTCTGCCCGCACCGACCGTCTGGCCCGCTCGCTGCGATCGAAGCTGAGAGACTACCTGCAGAGCGACGAGGCCGCCGAGGGCGTGGGCCTGGGCCTGGCGCGCTTCTTCCCGGAGGGCCTGCACGAGGAGCTGGAACCCGACACCTGGCGCCTCGCGGCCGACTGGCTGGCCTTCGAGTTCATGGCTCCGCTCTGGAACAACCTCGCCCTGCAGATGGCGGGGGGTCCATCCCTGTCACCGGCCGAGCGCGCCGCCCTGGTCGCGTGGACGGAAGGCGCCGTGCCGGGATTCTTCCGCGTGGAGGAGGTCGCCCGCCGCGAGGCCAGGCTCACCCGGCTGCCCGATCAACTGCCCTTTGTCGCCAGAACGCTGGGGGCCGCCGTACGGCCCGGCAACGTGGTGATGACCTGGCTGCTGCCGACCGAGTCCGTCTTCCACTTCGGCCTCCACGCGGCCCTGCTGGCCGACGGCCTGGCCGGCGGGCTGTGCCACGCCCTCGCGGTGGAGATGGCGCTGCTCGGGCGGCAGCGCCCGCAGGCCACCTGGAATGACCTCTACCGCACCGCATGGCCGCGCATCATGTGGTACCTGTTCCTCCTGGGCAGCGGGGCGGACGTGACCCGCATCCAGGCGCCCCCGGGCCTGTCCGTGCTGTGGGATGGCCAGCCGGTGGAGGGGGCTCCGGACTGGTGGCGGGAGGTGGCCTCCTGGGTGCGGACGTGCAGCGACATGGATGCGCGCATCGCCGAAAACCGCTCCGACGGGGCCGAGCGGCTCTGGTGGGACGCCGCGCTGGCCCTCCGGCCGCGAAAGGCCAACCCTCAGAGTTGGCTGGCGGCAGTGCTCTACGTCTTCCGGCGTTACGTGCTGGGCGACGGCACCGTCACGCAGGCGGACGTGGCCGCAGCGTGCGGGGTCCCCGCCTCCGCGGTGGGACGCCGCAGCCGGCAGATCGTGAAGGCACTGGGGGTGCAGCCGTTCGACCTGCGGTACGTGGATCTCCTGGACGCGGACGTCCGCGCCCTCTGGGAGATCCACTGCCTGAGCGCACTGGGCTCCGGCCTCGTGCGCGACCTCGTCGACGCGTCCGCACTGTCTCCTGAGACCCAGTTGGCGATTCACCGCATGCTGCGGGACATGGCCCGGCGGCTGCGTGACTGAAAGGGCTGGGGTTCCCCCGTGCGGGTGGCTGCCTGTCCGGGGCGGCGTGGCCGGTCGCCCGGGCGGATGCAGGAACTGGTCTACCCGAGCCCCAGGCTTGCCACAGGTTCCACATCCACCCACCGCACCAGGTCGCCGGCGGTGGGGCGGCCGTCGTGCCGCCAGAGCGGGTGCACTTCCTGGACCCGCCCGACCTGCGCCACGCGGGTCACGCCCATCCGGCCCAGGGCCCCGGCCAGGGCGAGCCGGTCCGCGTCCGGGCCCGCGAAGGCGACCGTCTGCAGGAGGGCGGCGTGGGGGGCGACCAGATCCGCCACGTCCGCCAGCCGGTCCACGGCGCAGGTGTAGAGGAACCTGCCCAGGGGGCTGGGCCGGAAGGCCGGCTGCTCGTGGTGCACGACCGCCCACGCCAGGTCGCCCGTGCTCAGGAAGCAGGCGTCGGCCGTGAACTCGGCCTCGTCCCGGGCGCCGCGCAGGGCGGCCGCCTCCGCCAGCGTGAGGCGGCCGCGCGGCATGCGCTCCTGCAGTTCCGCCAGGGCGTCCGCCACGGCCCGGGCGAACTCCGCCGGCGAGAGCGGTCCGCCCCGCTCCACGAACGCGATGTGCGGCGAGACGCAGCCCTGCTGGTCGTACATCGCCACGTCCAGGGCCAGGCGG
>NZ_JAGGLG010000052.1 GCF_017874315.1 Symbiobacterium terraclitae
CATACGGTCGATACGTCTTCTTGCTCATGCTGAAGACATTGGACACCGAACCCTTTTGCTCCTACAGAACTGGCTTACTCAGACAGGCTCCTAGTTTCAGCATAGCCAGCGCGGGCATAGACGCGGAAGTCACACAACGGTGCAACCGCGCGCACCCAAGGGTTATAGACCCCTGGGGCAGTGCGCGCCGCGCGGGGAGGAGTCGGACCGCCTGCGGTCCGGCCACCGGGGGGCGGCCGGGCGACGCTCAGCGCTGCGTTCGTGGCACCGCTTCCGGGCGTGTCCGCAGCGCCTGCCACTCCGTCTCCGGGAAGGACTGGAGGGCCCGCAGCGCAAAGCGGGCGGTGCCGGTGGGCAGGGCGCAGTTGCCCCGGCCGTACAGCAGAACCTCGGCCCGCCGCCTGGCCTCTGCCATGTCGCCCGCCTCGAGGGCCCGGGCCAGGGCCAGGTGGCCTTCCTTGCAGCCCTGGCACTGGCCGCAGGACGCCTGCGCCATCAGCCCCACGTTCTCCCGCACCACCTCCGGCAGCGAGGCGCCGTCCCGGCGGAAGACCACCACAGCGGAGGTGCCCATGGTCGTTCCCAGGGCGGCCAGGTCCTCGTAGGTAAGGGGCACGTCCAGCTCGTCCGGGCGCAGGGGCCCCGACCCGAGGCCGCCCGGGAGCACCGCGAGGATTTCATCCACGGGAGGCGCGCCGGCCATGCGCAGCAGGTCCGACAGCCGCGTGCCGTAGGGGACCTCGTACACGCCGGGGCGGTCGACGGCGCCGGTGACGGTGAAGAGCGCCGTGCCGGGGCACGTGCGCGTGCCCGCCGCACGGACCCGCTCGGGTCCGTGTCGGAACAGCGCCGCCACCTGAGCAAGGCTCTCGACGTTCTGCACCAGCGTGGGGCAGCCGCGCAGCCCCGCCTCCTCGGGGCGGGGCGGCTGCGGCTGGGGGTACCCCTCCAGCCCGGCCAGGGCGTCCAGCAGGGCGGTTTCCTCGCCGGAGACCGCGGTCGGAACGGTGGGCTGCACGGCGACGGCCACGGTACCGATCAGGCCGGCGGTTTCCGCCTCGGCCAAGGCTCTCCGGGCTGCCTCCACCGCTGCTCCGGAGTCGCCCCGCACGCAGAGGAAGGCCTGCCGGGCGCCCACCGCCTCGGCGGCGATCAGCAGCCCCTCCAGGACCCGGTGGGGAAAGTGGGTGAGCAGGTACCGGTCCTTCTGGCTCACGGCCTGGGACTCGGCGCCGTTGGCCACCACGTAGCGGTCGGATGCGGCGGAGGCGGCCATGCGCCGCCACTTTGCCGCGAGGGGACAGCCGGACCCGCTCCCGCCGCGGCCCCGCAGCCCGGCCGCGGCCACCTGTTCCAAGGCCCACCGGCCGCCCTCCGCGCGCACCCGATCAAGCCCGGCGTAGCCGCCCCGGGTCCGGTAGGCCGCCAGATCCTCCCTCCCGCGGGGCGAGGGTTCGGTGATCAGGAAGGTCAATGCGCCCGACCTCCCCGCCGGTAGCCCTCCTGCTCCGCCAGCAGGTCCAGCTGCAGGGTGCGGGCGTCCTCCAGGTAAAGGTCGACCCGGGGCATGGCCAGGTGGCCGCCGTGCCGCTGGTCCAGCGTCTTGATGTAGCCGCCGCACAGGTCGCAGACCTCCACCCGCCAGGGCTCCAGCCCGGCGAGGGTGAGGATGCTGACCTGTTTCACGTCGTCGGTGCCGCAGACGGCGCAGGTGAGGCGGTGGTGCTCCCATTGCGTGTCGCACCGCGGGCAGTGCAGGTGGCGGATGTTGTCGGAGTCGATGCGGCACAGGTCGGGCGCGGCCCCGCAGACCGGGCACCGGGTGCGCCGCCACAGGTGAAGCGGCGCCACGCGCCGCAACGCCCGGGCGAAGCTGGCCATGAAGGGCTGGAGCACCAGGCCGCCCAGGGCGAGCAGCATGTCCTCTTCCACCCCGTACCGGGCGGCCCAGGCGGCCACGTCGCCGCCGTCCAGCAGGGCCTCGGCCAGCGCCCGCTGCTCCGCGGCGGGAGCCGCGGCCAGGCCGTCGGCCAGCGGGCGCGCCTCCGTGCGGCCCTCGGCGTAGAGGACGGCCAGCTCGGTCAGCAGGGCGGCGAACCGGTCGGGATCGACGGGCGGGTCCACCAGGTGGACCAGCGGCTCACCCCGCGCCAGGGCGGCCTCGGCCTCCGCGGAGGAGGGGAGCGGCGCCGGCTCCGGCAGCTGCTCCTGCCACCGGCGCGCCCGCTCGCGCCAGGCGGCGAGGAACTCCAGGGACTGCATTCGTTACTCCCTCCCAGTCGCTTCAACAGAGCCGCCCCCAGCACACGCCGGGGGTGGCGTTGAAAGGTGCGCTCAACGGGCCTCGGCGGCGGGCCCGCCATCCCGGATCTGGGCCGTGCCCCTGCGGATCTCGCGCTCGACCCACTCGGCGTGGTCCAGCCGGGCGTACTGCAGCTCCATCCAGCCGTTCACCATCGCAGAGAGGGAACGGCGGGTAAAGGGGTGGACCGCCGTGAGGTACACGTGGAGCAGGAAGAGGCCCGAGCCCAGGAAGAAGCTGAGCGAGTGGACGAACTGTGCGGTGTGGAACGCCGCATCGGACACCGAACCGCGGCCGAACCACATCACCAGGCCGGACCCGGCGAAGGTGAAGAACGTGATGAAGACCACGTAGAAGTTCACCTTGTGGCCGCCGTTGAACTTGCCCTGCGGCGGCAGCTGGCCCCGGCCGGTGGTGTAGTAGAGCGGCGCGATCAGCATGTACTTCAGGTCGTTCCTGCCGAAGGCGAACAGCTCCTTCAGGTCGGGCCAGACGGACTTCGGATCGCCCAGGAGCCAGACCAGGGGCGAGGCCATCAGGCCGACCGCGGCGATGCGGTGCACCAGCCGGAGCGTCTGGCCGACCGAACCCTGGAGCAGGGGGCCGAGCCCCACGGCCGGCCCGGTGGGGTCGCCGCGCCACATGAAGGTGAGGCCGGTGAGGGCGAGGACGATCCACGCGCTGCCGTAGAACCAGTGGAAGAGCACCTGGGCCCGCGAGAACTTCTTGATGCTTCCTCTTGCACGTGCCACGTGAATCCCCCCTCAGTCGTGCATGGCCGCGCCGGTCTCGTGGGGCGACAGGCCGCCCTTGAAGGTGCGGCGCGCGGCCAGCCAGTTGAGCACCAGGCCGAAGAGGCCGGCGCCCAGCAGGGCCTTGCCGACGGGCTGCAGGACGTACTTCCACAGGGTGAGCGTCTTCGAGAGGGAGGGGTTCACCGGCAGGCCGTAGGCCTCGGGCGGCTCCAGCAGCACGTAGAGCTCGTGGAGGCCGCCCATCTCGTCCACGCCGTAGAGGTTGGCGTTGGGATAGCCCATCGCCTTCAGCTGCTCGACCCGCTCCCGGCCCCAGGCGATCAGGGCGTCGCGGTCGCCGAACTTGATGCAGTCGGTGGGGCAGGTGGACACGCAGGCCGGCTGCATGCCGTTGGCGATGCGGTCGTAGCAGAGCGTGCACTTGCCGGCCTTCTGGGCCTTCTGGCCCCAGACCGTCTGATCCACGTGGATCGCGTCGAACGGGCAGGCGGGCTCGCAGTAGCCGCAGCCGATGCAGGCCTCCTGGTCCAGCGTCACCACGCCGTAGTCGCCGTACTGCAGGGCGTCGGTGGGGCAGGCGGTGACGCAGCCCGCCTCGGTGCAGTGCATGCAGTTGTGCTTCTGCATGAGCCACATGGACATGCCGTTCTCGGCGTCGGTCTCGAAGAACTTGATGACCGTCCAGGTCTCCGCGTCCAGCGCCGGGTGGCTCTGGTACGTGCCGGGCTCCTGGCTGATGCGTGCCTCGTTCTGGTTCCACTGCTTGCAGGCGACCTCGCACCCCTTGCAGCCGATGCACTCGGAGGTGTCCACCAGCATCGCGACGTGCTGCCGCGGGTTGGTCGGGTCAGGCCGCCAGGACTCCCAGGTTGCTGCGCGTCCCATCTGGCACTACCCCCCTACTTCCACCTTGCGCAGGTCCGCCAGGAAGACCTTGGACTCCTGGATCTGCACGTTCACGTCCACCGCCTGCGGCGTCAGGGTGTTGGTGATGTCGCCCTGCACGTGGCCCGACTTGGGGCCCCAGTGGATGGGCAGGCCGATCACGTAGGTCTCCCGGCCGCCTACCCGGAGCGGCCGCAGCCGGTTGGTGACCATGGCCTGCACCCGCACCTTGCCGCGGGCGCTCTCCACCTCGACCCAGTCGCCGTTCCGGATGCCCTTCAGCTGCGCCAGCTCCCGCGGGATCTCGCAGAAGTGGCGGGGGAACGCCTCCGCCAGGTAGGGGAGGGTGCGGGTCATCACGCCGGAGGTGAGGTGCTCGGTGAGCCGGTAGGTGGTGGCGACATAGGGGAAGCGCTGGGGGTCGCCCCACACGTCGAACTCGGAGTCGTAGATCTTCATCGTGGGGATCGTGCCCTGCTTCCGGTAGAGCAGGTTCGGCGTGGGCGACTCCTTCGGCTCGTAGTGCACCGGCAGCGGGCCGTCGGGCAGCGGCCCCCAGATGCCGCCGAGGCCCCAGGGCTTCATGATGAAGGGGGAGTCGCCCCGCACGCCCAGTGCGTGGACCTGGTCCGGCGCGACGGGCAGCATGTCGGGCACGTCCACGCCGGCCCACTTGGCCTCGGCCTCGTTCCACCAGACCAGCGGCACCTTGGACCAGGGCCGGCCCGTCGGGTCGGCCGAGGCCCGGTTGTAGATCACCCGCCGGTTGGCCGGCCAGGCGAACCCCCACCCCAGGTGCAGGTAGTCCGCGGAGCCGTCGGCCCTCGCTTCCGTCCAGCCGTCGGGCCGGTTGGGGGCGGCGCGCAGCCGGGCGTCGGCCTTGTTGACGCCCTCCTCGGGGTAGATGCCGGAGTAGATCCAGCAGCCGCAGGCCGTGGTGCCGTCGTCCTTCAGCGCACCGAACCCGGTCACCGGCGCACCGGTGGTGGTGTCGTAGCCGTTGATCTCCTTCAGTACCTTGAGGTGGTCGAACTCATCCGGGTTGTTGGGGTCGTCGTAATCCCAGACCAGGTGCTTGATGGGCAGGTCCTTGGCCGCGGTGGAGCCGGCGTATAGCTGCTTCAGCCGCTTGCCGATCTGCACCATGTACCAGCCGTCGGAGTGGGCCTGGCCCATGGGCTCGATCATCTTGTGCTTCCACTGGATCAGCCGGTGGGTGTTGGTGAAGGAGCCCTCCTTCTCCAGCGGACCCGCGGCGGGGAGCAGGATCACCTCGGTCTGGATCTCGGCCGGGTTCATGCCCTCCAGCTTCCAGAACTCGGAGGTCTCGTTGAGGAAGAGGTCGGAGACCACCAGCCAGTCCAGCTTCGCCAGGGCGGCCTGCACCTTGCGGGCGTTGGCCGAGCCCACCGCGGGGTTCTGGCCGACCACGACGAGGCCCTTTACCCGGCCGTCGAGGATGGACTGGAAGATGTCGTAGTGGCTGTAGGTCTCGCTCGTGGCCATCTTCGGGAGGTAGTCGAAGCAGTAGTCGTTCGCGGCCGTGGCGTGCTCGCCCCACCAGGCCTTGAGCAGCGAGATGAGGAACTTCGGCTTGTTCTCCCAGTAGCTGTTCCGGGTGGTGGTCTTGGCCAGGAAGTCCTGCAGCGACTGGTGGCCTTCATTGGGCTGGCCAAGGTAGCCGGGCAGGTCGTGGTAGAGCACCGCCAGGTCGGTGGCGCCCTGCACGTTGGCGTGGCCCCGCAGCGCCGCGATGCCGCCGCCGGCGACGCCGATGTTGCCCAGCAGCATCTGCAGGATGGTGGCGGTGCGGATGTTCTGCACGCCCTTGGTGTGCTGCGTCCAGCCCATGGCGTAGGTGAACACGGCCGACTTGCCGGGCGCGCCGGTGGCGCAGACGGTCTCGGCGAACCGGATGAACTCCGCGACGGGGATGCCGCTGATCTCCGAGACCTTCTCCGGGGTGTACGGGGCGTAGATCCGCTTGATGTGCTGGAAGACGCACTGCGGGTGCTCCAGGGTCGGGTCGGCCAGCGGCTGGCCGTCGGGGCCCGTCTGGAAGGCCCATGTGGCCTGGTCGTACTTGCCGGTCGCCTCGTTCCAGCCGGAGAAGAGCCCGTCGTCGAACCGGAAGTCGGGATGGACCAGCAGGGAGGCGTTGGTGTACTTCACCACGTACTCCCGGTGGATCTTGTCGTGGGTGATGGCGTAGTTGATCAGCCCGCCCAGCACCGCGATGTCGGTGCCGGAGCGGAAGGGGATCCACCAGTCGGCCTTGGAGGCGGTGCGGGTGTACCGGGGGTCGACGCAGATGACGGTGGCGCCCTTCTGCTTCGCCCGCAGGAACCACTTGAGGGCGATGGGATGGTTCTCGGCGGCGTTGGAGCCCATGAAGACGACGACGTCAGCGTTGGCGACGTCCCACAGCGCCGTGGTCATGGCGCCGCGTCCGAATGAGGTGCCCAGACCGGGCACGGTGGAGGAGTGTCATATACGGGCGTGGTGCTCGAGGTAGACTACGCCGAGGGCGCGCATCAGCTTGGTGATGAGGTAGCACTCCTCGTTGTCGATGCAGGCTGAGCCGATGTGCGCGATGGACTCGGCCCGGTTGACGACAAGGCCGTCGGCGTTCTTCTCCACGAAGCCGGCGTCCCGGGTCTCCTTGATGCGCTGGGCGATGCGGTCGAGGGCCTCGTCGATGCCGATCTCCTCCCAGCGATCGGAGCCCGGACGGCGGATCTTGGCGGTGAGCTGCCTGAGCGGGTTGGGCCGGCCCACGCCGTCATAGGCGAACTGCATGGTGGCGGCGCCCTTGGGACACAGCGAACCCTCGTTGATGGGGCTGTCGGGGTTGCCCTCCACCTGGACGAGCTGACCCTCGCGCACGTAGCCGATCAGGCCGCAGCCCACGGAGCAGTGCGGGCAGACGCTGGGGACCTCCCGGGCCCTGGTGATGCGAGACGCCTTGAGATCCCGCGCCAGGGCCTCCCGCTCCTCGGCGAACAGCAGCACGGCAGCGCTGGCCGCCGACACGCCGGAGAGCTTGAGAAACGCACGGCGGTTCAGGTTCATCCCTCGCTCCTCCTTGCCAGCCGGTTGCCTGTTGTTACACAATGAACTGTGAGATTGACATTACGTAACCCACGGGATCGATGGCCCGACCACGGCGGTCGCGCAGTCGGGCATCACCCTTCATCGGTTTATCGGACAAAATGTTATACTCTTCGTTACGGATATTAAACGAGTCGCAGGGCGGTTCTTATCTGTCTGTTCGGGTACGAGCGGCGGTCTGTTCGGACCGTGTTCGTGAGTGAGCCGCATCAGCGCGGTCTAGTTCCCTGACCTGACGCGGGGGTGAGCGCTTGGGGCATGAGCGGTTGGCGGCGGCTGTGGCCGGCCTGCCCGCGGCGGAGCAGGAGGCGGAGTTGCTCGCGGCGCTGGCGGAGGTCGCTGCGGTGCGCCTGGGCTGGCCGGCGGTCGGGGTCCGCCGGGCGGGGGCACCGGGGTGGGTCGCCCGTTTCCCGCCGGAGTGCGAGCCGGCGCCGGAGCAGGTGATTCCGCTCGGACAGGGACTGGAGCTGGTGGCCGCCGGGGCGGGAGATCCCGGTGAGCTGCAGGTTCTGGCCGCCGCCGCGGCGCGGCTGCTGGAGTCCGCCCGGGAGCGCGCCCGGCTCGCGCAGCGGGCGGAGCGAGCCGCCCGCAAGGCCCGGGAGGTGCTGGAGCGGCACAGGAGCCAGACCCTGCGGCTATCGGAGCTGCGGGGGGAGCTGGACGACGCGCAGCAGAAGCACCTCGTGCTGAGCGAGCGCAACCGCATCGCCCAGGACCTGCACGACCGGGCCGCGCAGACCAACTTCCTGCTCGCCCTGAAGCTGGACCGCCTGCTGAGCGACCTGGCGCCCGAAGATCCGCTGCGCCCGGAGCTGGAGCGGCTGAGGGCGCTGGCGGTGCAGGCGGCGACCCAGACCCGGGAGGCCATCTACGCCCTGCGGGCGCCGGAGCTGGCGGAGGGCGGGCTCCAGGGCGGCCTGCGGCGCCTGTTGCGGGCGGCGGAGGCGGACGGCTTCACGACCCGGCTCACCGTGGCGGGCACGCCGCGCCCCCTGCCGGCCGCGGTGGAGGACGCGCTCTTCAAGGTGGGCCAGGAGGCGCTCACCAACGCCCGGAAGCACAGTCGGGGGACGGCGATCATCGCCGCACTCCGATATGAGCCTGAGATGGTCACGCTCGTCGTGCAGGACAACGGCGTGGGAATAGCGAAAGGCGCAGAGATTGAGAGACCCGAACGGTTCGGAGTACGCGGCATGCGCGAGCGGGTCTCCGCGCTGGGCGGCGACCTGCGCCTGGTGCCCGGAGATGAGGGCGGATTGCTGGTGCGGGCCACGATACCGCTGAAGGGGGCGATCAACCATGGCGATACGCATTCTGATCGTCGACGACCATGAGCTGCTCCGCGAGGGCCTGAAGTCGATGCTCTCCCGCGAGAGCGACATGGAAGTGGTGGGCGAGGCGGCCGGCGGCCGCGAGGCGCTGGCGATGTGCCGGAACCTGCGGCCCGACGTGGTGCTGCTGGACGCCCGGCTCCCCGATATCGACGGGGTCGAGGTATGCCGGCAGCTCCAGGAGGAGATGCCGGAGGTGGCCGTGCTGATGCTCACGACGTTCAGCGATGCGGACCTGGTTCTGGCCGCCGTCCGTTCCGGTGCGAAGGGCTACGTCGTCAAGGACGTGCAGGGGCTGGATCTCAAGCGGTCGATCCGACAGGTGGCCCGCGGCGAGGTGGCCATGGACCCCAAGGTGGTGGGCCATCTGATTCAGCATATGCGCTCGCCCGGCCAGGAGAAGGAGGAGGGCCGGAGTCCGCTCAACCGGCAGCAGCTGGCCATCATCCGCCTGGTGGCGCAGGGGTACACCAACCGGGAGATCGCGGAGCAGATGTTCCTCAGCGAGAAGACGGTGAAGGGCTACCTGGCCGAGGCCCTGCGGCGCATGGGCGTGAAGAACCGGGTCGAGGCGGCGATGGTGGCCTCGAAGAACGGCTGGATCTAGCCGGCGAACAGACGGTAATTAGATTAATGAAGCGAGGGTCCGGCCGGGCGGCCGGACCCTCGCTCAGACGCTATCCACCATCCAGGTATGCCCTCGCGGACACCCGGATGGTGCGTTCACCAGGGTCTACAGCGGGAAATGACTCGTGTTCTCGTCCAGTTCGTCGGTCAGCTTCTGGATGCGCTCAGCCAGGGCGCGGAGGCGCTGCTGGGCGTCTGCGACCGCAGCGACCTGCGCCCCGGTCCGCCGCACCAGCGCGACGCCCGACCCGATGGACTCGGCCAGGGCCTCGAAGACGGCGATGGCATGCCGGGTGGCCTCGGTGGTGGAGCGAAGCCTGGCGGCGGTCTCCTCGGCCACCTGCGTCAGGTCGGCCATCTGCTGGCTGACGGCGCCCGCGCGGGCCCCGCTCTCGTTGGTCACCGCGACCAGAGCCCAGATGCGCTCGGTAATCTCCCCGGTGCGGCGGGCGATGTCGGCCAGGGCGGCATCGCAGTCGGCCACGGCGTGCTGGGCCTGCTCCAGGTCGCTGATCAGCCTCTCGAGCCGGCCGGGCCCCTCACCCGCGTCCGCCGGCTCGGCATCCAGCCGCAGCAGCTCCAGGGAGGAGGCGGCACGCAGGGCGCCGTGGCGCCCCTGCTGCGCCGCGGCGATGGCCGCGCGCAGCGATTCGAGCACGGCGTCGAAGGAGCCGCGCGACTCCTGCACGGCCTGGGTGACCAGGGCGACGATGCGGCCGGCGTGCCGCAGGGTCCGGGTCTGCTCCTCGCTGCCGGCGTTGATGCGGGTCAGGGCGACCTCCAGGTCGCGCATCCGGGCGCCGGCCTGTCCCGCGCTCTCGCCCAGCTGCTCCGCGGCGCGCAGGGCATCTTCCGCCGAGGCGACGGCGCCGCTGAACGCGGCCGCGATCTGCGCCTGCTCCTGCGCCAGTTCGCCGCCGGCTGCGCGCAGCGCGCCGGAGAGGTCGGCCAGATGCGCGAGGCTCTGGGCCATCCTGTCGGTCACGCGCCGGGCGACGAGCAGCGGACCAACCAGGGCCGCCAGGGCGAGTACGACCGCGACGGCTGTGGACAGGGAGGTGGAACGCGCCAGCTCGGCAAAGGCCGCCTCCGAGATGCCGACGAAGGGCGCTGCGATCACCTCGCCCGAGGGATCGCGCAGGGGCAGGTAGATGGTGCGCTGCCAGAGCCAGCCGCCCACGAGGGCGCGGCCCCGGTACTCCTGGCCGGCCCGGAGGCGCTCCATGACCACATCGGAGTACAGGGTGCCCACGGCGCGCTGGCTCCCGCCAGGCGCCGGCACGGTGGTGGTCACGCGCACGCCGTCAAGGGCGATGGAGGCGTCGACCGGCAGCGCCTGGGGCGACCGGTGCCGCACCTCGTCCACGATGGTGTGGTCGTTGTTCAGGATGTCGCTGACGAGCACGACCCCGATCACGGCGCCGTCGGGAGACAGAACCGGGGCTGCCCCCGTCAGCGCGAGGGCGTGCATCAGCACCTGGCCGGTGCGGGGGTCCTGGGAGCCGGCGGTTTCGATGATCGGCATGCGCACCTTGTCCCGCAGGGCCGCAGGCTCGCCTTCGAGCTCCTCGGGGGTGATCACCACTGCGGAGTCGGCCGCTGCCTTGGACGAGAGTACCCGCTCCACCAGACCGCCGTAGCGCACGGCCTCGCCGCGCTGCGGGGATCCGGCGCGGGCCACCACTCGGGAGTCGGGGCCGACCACCGTGATCAGGTCCGCCTCGGGCAGCGCCCGCTGGAAGGCGTCGAGCACCGGCGCCGGGTCGCCGCCGGACGCGAGGGCGGAGACGACCTCCGGATGCGCGGCCAGGGCCACCGCCCGGTCGCGCATGCGGTTCAGGCTGCCGTCGATCAGCGTCTGCTCGAGGTTGATCGCGAGGTTGAGCGCCTCGTCGACCTCGCGGCGCATCTGCTGCTGCACCCGGCTGTTCAGGTACAGGCTGCCCCCCAGCAGCAGCAGCGCAGGCACCAGGGAGGATGCGGCGACGAGCGCCAGAATGCGGCTTCGGAATGCGCGGGTCCAGCGCAGCTGCAAGGGCAGCACCTTCCTTTCGCCCAGGGAGTGCGCTGGCCGGCCGCGACGGCCACAGCGCAGCACGATTTCTATGCATATGTTCGCACCTTACGAACATCAACTCAAGCCCTTTCGCGCCCCCTGGTTTGCCGTGCATTTCCAGCGGTTCGTTGGGTTGACAGGGTCGCCGATGTGGGGTAGAATTGAACCTGCTTCGCACGGAACACCGCGGGGTAGAGCAGCCAGGTAGCTCGTCGGGCTCATAACCCGGAGGTCGAGGGTTCAAATCCCTCCCCCGCAACCAGCATGTACAGGACCGGAGAGGAAGTCCTCTCCGGTCCTGTCTCCGAGACGCAAGAGCGCGCGGCGCCAGTGTTGACAGTGAATAGGTGCCGTGGTAACTTATATGAGCATGGTAAGTGCCTCGCGGATTGGGGGTGTCGCAACGTGGCGAAGGCTAGCGCTCGGGTCATCATCACGATGGCCTGCTCCGATTGCAAGAATCGGAACTACTCTACCTACAAGAACAAGAAGAACGACTCGGGCCGCATCGAACTGAAGAAGTTCTGCCCGACGTGCGGGCACCACACCCTCCATCGCGAGACCCGCTAATCCGAGCGTACCTTGCCGACGCCCGCGTGCCGTCGGCCCTCACAGGGGTGTAGCTCAATTGGTAGAGCAACGGTCTCCAAAACCGTAGGTTGCGGGTTCAAGTCCTGCCGCCCCTGCCAGCTGAAACGGCCGCATCCTGCAGGATGCGGCCGTTTTCATGGATGAAAGCGGCGCCTCAGGGTGAGAATGTAAGCACGGGGCCGTACGGAATCCCGCGCTTTACAGGCCCAACAGTCACGTGTTACAATCTTCTACACTGGTCGGGCTGCCAGGTTTTATTTGTGTTGGGCACTTTCTAGTGAGGGTGGTCAAAGTCATGGAGCGTCTCAACGCCTTCTTTGCGGGGATTCGTACGTACCTGCGTGAAGTTGTCGGCGAACTCCGGAAGGTAGTCTGGCCCACCCGTGAGCGGGTCGTGAAGGCGACCGGGATCGTGGTGGCGATGGTCGCGTTCGTCGCAGGTTTCCTCTATCTCTGGGACCTGGGGCTCGACCTGTTGATGGGGCTGCTTTTCGGTTAGTTCGGTAAGCGAGGCAAAGGCAGGTGGAGGGGGGCGCCTTCCGCTCCCTGGGCTCATGGAAGAAAGAAACTGGTATGTCGTCCACACGTACTCCGGGTATGAGAACAAGGTGAAGACCAACCTGGAGAAGCGGGTTGAGTCCATGGAGATGCGCGAGAAGATCTTCCAGGTGCTCGTGCCCATGGAGGACGAAATCGAGATCAAGGACGGCAAGCAGAAAAAGGTAAAGCGGAAGGTCTTCCCCGGGTACGTGCTCGTGGAGATGGTGATGAGCGACGACTCCTGGTACGTCGTCCGCAACACCCCGGGGGTGACCGGCTTCGTCGGTTCGGGAAACAAGCCGATCCCGCTCACCAAGGAGGAGGTCGAGGCGATCCTCGGCTCCCAGGCGGAGGGCAAGCCGGCCAACGTGGTGGTCGACTACGAGATCGACCAGCCCGTGCGGGTGATCGCGGGGCCGTTCAAGGATCACGCCGGCGTGATCAAAGAGATCTTCCCCGAGAAGGGCAAGGCGCGGGTGCTGGTCACCATGTTCGGCCGCGAGACCCCGGTCGAGGTGGACTTCAGCCAGATCGAGGAGATCTGATCCGCCCCATTCCCAGCGCACCCGGTTTATGTTAGTATCAATGCGGTCGCGCCACGCGCGCGACCCTTTGGTGTGCGGGCTTTGGTCCGCAGTGGGAGGGCGCCCTTCCGGCGCCCGCCGTACCACATTATCTAAGGAGGAATCACCGTGGCGAAGAAGGTCACAGCGCTGATCAAGCTGGCCCTGCCGGCCGGCAAGGCGACTCCGGCGCCGCCCGTTGGCCCGGCCCTGGGTCAGCACGGCGTCAACATCATGGGCTTCTGCAAGGAGTACAACGAGCGGACCAAGGACCAGGCCGGCCTCGTGATCCCGGTGGAGATCACCGTGTACGAGGACCGCTCCTTCACGTTCATCCTGAAGACCCCGCCCACCGCCGTTCTGATCAAGAAGGCGCTAGGCATTGAGACCGCCTCCGGAGTGCCGAATAAGCAGAAGGTCGGTAAGCTGACCGACGCCCAGGTCGAGGAGATCGCCAAGATCAAGATGCCCGACCTGAACGCCGCCGACCTGGAGGCCGCCAAGAGCATGGTGCGCGGCACCGCCCGGTCGATGGGCGTCGACTGCGAGTAGTCGCACGGCCTTGGCTTGTGGGAGGCTGCTCTTCTTTGGCAGCCGAATCGTGTCCAACCACAAGGAGGAAGATGACAATGCCGAAGCATGGCAAGAAGTATCGCAGTGCGGCGGAGCTGATCGACCGCACGAAGCTGTATGACCCGATCGAGGCTCTGGAGCTCGTGAAGAAGACCGCCACGGCCAAGTTCGACGAGACCATCGAGGTCGCGTTCCGCCTGGGCGTCGACGTCCGCCACGCTGACCAGCAGATCCGCGGCGCCGTCGTGCTGCCTGGCGGCACCGGCAAGGAAGTTCGGGTGCTCGTCTTTGCCAAGGGCGACAAGGCCAAAGAGGCCGAGGCCGCCGGGGCCGACATCGTCGGCGCCGAGGACATCGTGGCGAAGATCCAGGAGGGCTGGCTGGACTTCGACGTCGCCGTGGCCACGCCCGACATGATGAGCGTCGTCGGTAAGCTGGGCCGCATCCTCGGCCCGCGGGGTCTGATGCCCAACCCGAAGACCGGCACGGTGACCTTCGACGTGGCCAACGCCATCCGCGAGATCAAGGCCGGTAAGGTCGAGTACCGCACCGACAAGAGCGGTATCGTCGCCGCCCCCATCGGCAAGGCGTCGTTCGACGTCGAGCGGCTCGCCATGAACTTCCGGGCGCTGGCCGATGCGCTCCTGCGTGCGAAGCCGGCCGCCGCGAAGGGCCAGTACATGAAGTCCGTCACCATCTCCTCGACGATGGGGCCTGGCATCAAGGTCAACCCGGCCCGCATCACGCTGGGTGCGGAGAAGTAATGCGCAAGACGTGCGGAGGGGCTTGCCCGCTGTGGCAGGCCCCTCCGTTCTTGGTACGCCTCGCAGTCTACGTGACTAGGGGGTTCAAGTCCCCCCTGTGCCTTTGCTCGTTTCACTTGGCACTGTAGCCTAAGAACAGTCCG
>NZ_JAGGLG010000053.1 GCF_017874315.1 Symbiobacterium terraclitae
TCGCAAGATGGTCGATTGACTACCTGAAAAACCCAATTCGAACGAAAAGGAACGGGGCCGTCCCAGCAGAGCAACCTGCTTTTGGGACGGCCCCTGCTTCTGCTACTTCTTCCCTTCCGAGCTGTGGCCGGGGAATGCGGCCGAACCGGGGTCGACGAAGGCCTTGGCGTTGTTCACCGCCGTGGCCACCTCGCCGAAGCCGGTCGCGATCAGGCGGATCTTGCCCGGGTACCAGGCGATGTCGCCCGCGGCGTAGACGCCGGGGATGTTGGTCTCGCCCTTGGAGTTGACCACGATCTGCTTCTTGTTCTCGATCTCCAGCCCCCACTCGAGCATGTTGCCCAGGGAGGCCTTGAAGCCGGTGCCGAGGATGACGTAGTCGACGTCCAGCGTCATCTCCTCGCCGGTCCGGTTGTCGAAGATGGTGGCCTGCTTCACCCAGTCGCC
The DNA here is from genome assembly GCF_017874315.1 of Symbiobacterium terraclitae. Lineage (NCBI taxonomy): Bacteria > Bacillati > Bacillota > Clostridia > Eubacteriales > Symbiobacteriaceae > Symbiobacterium > Symbiobacterium terraclitae. Next base: position 448 of record NZ_JAGGLG010000053.1, read on the forward strand.
GTCGCCGTGCACGGCGCGCAGCTCGTAGAAGAGCTTGACGTGCACCCGGGACTCGGCCAGCTTCTTCAGCGACTCCTCGTGCGCCCGGAAGCCCTCGCGGCGGTGGATCAGGGTGACTTCCTGCGCGATGGGCTCGGTCATCAGGGCGTAGTCCACTGCGGAGTCGCCGCCGCCCACCACCAGCACCCGCTTGCCCTCAAACTGCTGCACGTTGGTGACGCTGTAGAAGACGCCCTTCCCCTCGTACTGGCGGGCCGTCTCATTGGGGATGCGGTTGGGCTCGAAGGCGCCGATGCCGGCGGTGATCACCACGGCCTTGCTGTAGTGCTTCTCGCCGGTGTGGGTGGTCAGCTCGAAGGTGCCGTCCTCAAGCTTGGTCAGCCGCTCCACGCGCTGGTTGAACACGTAGGTGGCGTTGGGGTTGGCCTGATCGGCCTGCTGCTTACACTGCTCCACCAGGCGCTTGGCGGCGATGCGGGGAAAGCCTGCGACGTCGAGGATGTCCTTTTCCGGGTACAGGGCGGTCAGCTGTCCGCCTACTTCGGGCAGGGCCTCGATTACCTTGGTGCGCATGCCGCGCATGCCGGCGTAGAACACGCCGAACAGCCCGACTGGTCCCGCCCCGATCAGGGTGATGTCGTACAGATCCTTCGTAGCCGACATAACTGGTCCCATCCCCCTATCTACCTATGTGCTTAATGCCATACTCCGTACTGTACAAGACCCTTTCTACCTACTCTTATGTGAGTATAGCACAGGTCCAGAGAGTATGGGCAGATACCCCGTTGGTATCTGCCCATAATTCCTATTAATTGTTGGCATTCGCAAAGGCGCGGGGATCACGACACCGCCGACAGGGCCGGCCCGAGCCAGTCTGCCAGCCTGCGAAGCAGCGGGTGGTCCGGGCGCATCTCCTCGTCCGGCAGGTTGTGCTTGTCCACGATGAGGTACACCGAGCCCTCCGGGGTCTCCACGACGATCAGCTGGAACTCGCTGCCCCCGATCTCGTCGAGCGTGTCTGCGATGCGCGGGAAGTGCGGATGGCCGAAGTCGAGGTTCACCTGGAGCAGGACGTAGCGGTAGCCCTTGATCTCGGTGAGGTCGGAGAGCCGGATGACGCCGTCGAACGGCGTTCCCTTCAGGGCCGCGAGGTACTCGACCACCGCCTCGGCGCTCTGCTGGTCGACCACGGCGGCCGTGGCGCCCCACTTGGACGGGCGCCGGTCAGGGCGGAAGCGCACGTGCTCACACTCCTCTCCCCGTTCGGGTTCGTGCCGGGGCGGGCCGGTTCCTGCAGGGTGCGCACGCCGGCGCGTGGAAACCTACCAGGGAACGGGCGAGCATCGGAACCCCGGCGGAGACCGGTCGGCCGGTGGCGCTAGCGACTTCGGCGCAGGGGCGGCTGCCACCGGAGATCGGGAGGCCGCCCGAGACCGGGGCTGGAGTGGCACCGGGGCTTACGGCAGGACCTCGCCGGGCCTGAGGTACCGGCGGGTTCGGGGTCTCGGTGGAACCTGACGGTAGGAAGACGCTGGGTACGCAAACGCACTTCGATATGCGGGGGAAGGCTGTGATCAGAGCTGTGTTCTTCGACGTCCGAGCCCTGCTGTACGGACCGCAGGGCGCGGAACTGCTGGCTGCAGTCCTGCAGGGAGAGGGAACTTCCGCATCGCCCGAGGCGGTGACGGAGGCCATGGCGGGCCTGCCGGCGGAGGTCAGGGAGGCGCGGGGGCGCATCCGGACCGAGGAGCAGGAGGACGAGTACCACCGGGCGATGCTGCCGCTCCTCCTCCGGGCGCTGGGCCACGGGGATCCCGCCGGCCCGGTGCTCGCGCGGCTCGTGGAGGCCGTGCGGGAGTACCCGGCCTGGTGGTCGATGTACCCCGAGGCGCTGCCCGTGCTGGCCCAGCTGCAGCGAAGGGGGCTGGCCCTGGGCGTGGTCGCCAACTGGGAGCCCTCGCTCCGCCGGTTCCTGGCCGAGTTCGAGATCGACCACTACTTCCGGGTGATCCTCTCTTCCATGGCGGCGGGGGTGGCCAAGCCGGACCCGCGCCTGTTCGCCCTCGGCCTGGAGGCGGTGGGGTGCGCTGCGGGGGAGGCGCTGCACTGCGGACCGTCGCTGCCGGAGGACGTGGCCGGCGCCCAGGCGGCGGGCCTGCGCCCGGTGTGGGTGAACCGGACCGGCATCCCCACCGGGCACGAGGTGGTGACGGTGAACGACCTGCGCGGCCTTCTGCTGCTGCTGGGGAACGGAGGCGAGTGAGATGGCAGCGAGCGAGATGGAGGCATGGGCCAGGGCGGGGACGGCGGTCGAGGCCGCCTGCGAGCTGGCCGGCCAGGCGGCGTTGGTGACCGGCGCCTCCCGCGGGATCGGGCGGGCGGTCGCCCTCGCGCTGGCGGCCGGGGGGGCGGGCGTCGTGGTCACGTACCTGCGCCAGCGGGAGCGGGCCGAGGCCGTTGCGGAGGAGATCCGCCGCGCCGGCGGCGAGGCGGAGGTGCTCCAGCTGGACGTGCGGGACGCAGCGGCCTGCGAGGCGGCGGTCGCGGCCACCGTGCAGCGTTTCGGCCGCATTGACATCCTGGTGAACAACGCCGGCACCGCGCTGGAGAAGCTGCTGGTTGACACCACGCTGGACGACTGGAACGACCTGGTCGCCGTGCACCTCACCGGCATGTACGCCTGCACCCGGGCCGCCCTGCCGCACATGGTCGCCCGCCGCTACGGCCGGGTGATCACCATCTCCTCGATCTGGGGCATCTCCGGCGCGGCCGGCGAGGTGGCCTACTCGGCGGTGAAGGCCGGCCAGAACGGCTTCACCCGGGCGCTCGCCCAGGAGGTGGGGGCGTTCGGCATCACCGTGAACGCCGTCGCCCCCGGCGCGATCGATACCGAGATGAACATGTTCCTGCAGGGCGACGATCTGGCCGACTGGCTGCGGCGGGTCCCGGTGGGGCGGCTCGGCACGCCCGAGGAGGTCGCGGGCCTCGTCCGCTACCTGGCCGGCCCCGGCGCCGGCTTCATCACGGGTCAGGTGATCTCGCCCAACGGCGGCGCAGTGGTATGACGGTACTTTCTGGCATCGGCGCGATTGCGCAAACGAAAACGGCGGGCCGACCGTCATTCGAACGGGAGGTCTGCACGACCATGAACAGTTTGAAGCGCATCACGACGACGCTGGTCACCCTGGCGCTGCTGGGGCTGTCGGCGCCGGCCTCTACCCAAGCCACAACCCTCTGGGACGTGCGGGACCACTGGGCCAGAAGCCAGATCATCTCCGGCGTGGCCGACGGCTACATCGCCGGCTTTCCCGACGGCACCTTCCGCCCGGACCAGCCGATCACCCGGGCGGAGTTTTTCACCCTCGTCACCGGCGCGCTGGGGCTGGAGCCGCGCCCGGCCGAGCGCGCGCCGTATGCGCCCTGGCACTGGTCGGTGCAGCAGGGTCACCTGCAGGCGGCGGTCGCCGGCGGGCTGCTCAGCCCCGGCGACTACGGCGGCTGGATCGTGCCCGACGTGCCCATCACGCGCAAGGAGATCGTGCTGGCCGCCGTGCGGGCCATCGGCCGAAAGGACCTGGTCGGGCAGCGAACGCTGGACGCGGCCGACGCCGGCGCCTACCCGGACTGGCTGCAGGGCTGGGCAGCGGAGGCCGTGGCCGGCGGAATCCTGCAGGGATACGCGGACGGCTCGATAGGCCTGGACCGGACGGCGACCCGCGCCGAGGCCCTGGTGATGGTCCAGCGGATCCGGGGGCAGGTGCTGATGAACCTGGCCGCGACGTCCGATGCGGCCAAGCCCGGTGCGCAGCGCCACCCGGCGCCCGGCGAGCCCACCTGGTATACGGACCGGACACAGCCCGCCCGGCCGCAGTTCTCGGACGGCAGTTACACGTATTCGTTGGATAGAGCAGTCACCGCCTACACGCTGATCCCCGTGCCCGGGCGCGCCGCCTGGCTGAACGCGGTCGACGAGGGCGGCGCCGCCCGCCTCTACCGCCTCTCGGGCGGCCGGGCGGAGCTGGTGACGTCCGGGCAGGGGCCGATCGTGGCCCTGGCGGCGGACGGCGAGGGCCGGCTCTGGTTCAGCCGGGGCACGGAGGTGGCGGTCGCCGGACCCGGCGGTCTGCAGGGGCGCGTCACGCTGGGCGAGCAGGTGACCCACGGTGCCGTCGACGGCGGCGTGCTCTGGGCGGCGGGGCCGTCCCGCCTCTACCGCATCGAGGGCGGACGGGTGGCCAGCTTTGCCCTGGCGCAGGACGTGCTGGCGCGGGTGCGCCACGTGGCCGCGGCGCCCGACGGCTCGGTCTGGCTCCTGCTCAGGGAGCCGCAGTCGGGCCGGGGCGTCGAGGCGGTGCGGGTGCGGAACGGCCGCATCGAGCAGGAGGTGACCATCGCCGCCGGCGGCGGCGACCTGCAGGCGGCGGTGCTGAACGCCAGCGGCGGCAGCCGGCTGATCTATGTGGCGTCGCCGGAGCCCTTCCTGATCCGCTTCGACCTGGCGACGGGCGCCGCCGTGCGGCTCGTGGCGCCCGAGGCGGTCAGGTCCGGCGCTCGGCTCCTGCCGGCGCCCGACGGCGGCGCGCTGTTGAGAGATCGCACCGGTAAGTACTGGAAAGTGGTGGCGTGAGGGCCGACGACTGCGCGGGCGGCGACATAAGATGGTTGCGGACGCAGTTCTGTAACCTTCCGGAGGTGTCGCCCGGCGTGATGATGCCCATGCCCATGGGGAGTCCGATGCGGCTTCCCGCCCAGGTGGCCGGTTCCATGTCCCGCATGCAGGGGCTGCTCCAGGCAGCCCAGCCCGACATCCAGTCTGCCGCCGCATCCCACTGGCTCGCGGCCCGGCAGGCGGCGTCGGAGCCAGGCTTTCAGGAGCTGAGCCAGAACATGCTGCTGGGTCTCTACGGCACCACGGCGCTCAGCGGCCTCCTGCGTTACGCCCTGTCCGGCCGCGCCACGCCGGAGGTGGTCGGCGGGATCATCGACCAGGTCCAGCTGATCCAGCAGAGCTACCAGGGCGCCCAGCAGGCGCTGCAGCGGTTCTTGGAGAACGAGGATGCCCGGCAGCTGGAGGGGGTTCAGCTGATGAGCCGCACGCTGCCCCAGCTGGACCGCTTCCACCAGCAGATGGAGCAGCCCGCTCAGGCAGTACTCAACGGGCTGGAGTGGCAGCCCGCGGGCAGCGTTGAGGGGTGGCCCGTCGAGCGGGCGGATATCGGCACCAGGCCGCCGCAGCCCCCCCAGCGGTGGGAGTCGCCCGGGGCGATGGACGGCGGGAGCGCGGGCGGCGACCTGCCGCCGTCTGCAGGGGAGTTGCCGCAGGAGGAATAGCTGGCCGCAGGGCAGGCCCGGAGTCATCGCCACTGACTCCGGGCCTGCCCTGTTTCGCCTGCCCGCTCCGCTGAGGCCGGCCGGCGGGCACCCGAGGAACCCTGCGAACGGGATCGCGCTGAAGAGCCTCATCTCTTATAGAGGTCTGTGTTGGAGGGAGGACATGTGCTGCACCAGTTGCTCCGATTGTGGCTGGGCCGAATCGCCGGCTACGTGGTCGTCGGCGCCGGTCTGGTGCTCCTCCTGCACCTGCCCGGCGGGGTCTACTACGAAGTCGCCGGGCAGGTGGAGGTGGGCGGGCAGACCATAGACCAACTCACGATCGCCTTCTCGTCCGACCTCTTCTGGAGCGAGGTGCGCGAGTTCGGCAACCAGGTCAGGAGCGGGAGCCTGCCGTACCACGGGCCGAACAGCGAGCTCTCGGCGCCCCCCGAGGACTTCGTGCCCCGCCTGAAGACGTCGTGGCGCAACACCTTGCTGCTGCTCGGGTACTCGGCCGGCACCGGCACCGTGCTGGGGGTGCTGTTGGGCGCCCTCTATGCGGTGAGGTCCCGCATTCCCCGGGTTCTGGGACTCATCGCCGCGACCCTGGGTCTCTCCCTGCCCGACTTCTTGGTCGTCATGGCCGGTCAGGCCCTGTCCGTATGGCACTGGCGGAAGTTCGACATCAACCTGTGGCAGGTGGTTGCCGACCCTTACACGCTGAAGGGCATGATCCTGCCGGTCCTCGCGCTCGCCGCGTTCCCGATGGGCTACATGGCCCGCATCACCGGCGCCGCCCTCGACGAGATCATGCTCGAGGACTACATCCGCACTGCCCGGGCCAAGGGGTTGCCCGAGGCGCGGGTCATCCTGGCCCATGCCTTCAAGAACGCCGTGCCGAAGGTGTTGGCTGGGCTGCCCAGCCTCGTCAGCTTCACGCTCTCGAGCCTCGTGATCGTGGAGCGGCTCACCGTGTGGCCGGGCATGGCCGGGCTCATCTTCACGGTCCCCACCCGGCTGCCCTTCGGGCCGTCGGCGGGAACGTGGGGCGACATCACGCCGCAGGTTGTCTCAGCGGCCTGCCTGATCTTCCTCGCCTTCTTCGTGCTGCTCGAAGGGCTGGCCCAGACTGTGAGGCTGCTCTTCCGGGGTATCGAGGGGGTGGCGCCGTGAGGCGACTGTTCCGCAACCCACCGCTCGTGTGGAGCCTGCTGCTGGCCCTGGTCCTGCTGGTCGCCATGGCGCTGCCCTCCGTCGTGGACTTCGGCGATTACGCAACTGTCCAGAAGGTGCGTGCCCCCCTGGCCCCGGGCGAGGACGGGTTCATCCTCGGGAGTGACCTGGCCGGGCGGAACCTGCTGCCCCGCGTGCTGGTCGGGATGCGCCTGACGCTGCTCGTGGGGCTGGGGGTGCTCCTCCTGCGGGCCGTTCTTGCCCTGCCGCTCGGCCTCCTCGCCGGATGGAGGGGCGGATGGCTGGCCAGGGTCGTCTCGGCGACTGCAGCGGGAGCGAGCGCCGTGCCCACGCTCATCGTCGTGGCGCTGGTTCTCAGGATCTTCAGCAGCGTGCTCACGCTCTCCCGTCCGGTGCAGTACCTGATCTACGCGGCCGCCCTGGTGCTGGTGGGGCTGCCGCGGCTCGCGGACCAGATCGCCAACCTCACTGGATCTGTCAAGAACATGCCGCACGTGGAGGCTGCCCTGTCGCTCGGCGCCACGCAGTGGCGCATCATCACCAGACACCTCTTCCCGGTCATCCGCGGCGACCTCCTTGCCGCCCTGGCGGCCGAACTGGCCCTGGTGCTGGTGGCCATGGGGCACATGGCCATCTTCGACGCCAGTGCGGTGATCGGCGGCGTGACGATGGTCCAGCTCGAGTACGGCCGGTATGCCAACGTCGAACTGGTGCCCGAGCTCGGGGCGATGATGGGCCTGAGCAAGGGGCTGATCCGCTACTACTGGTGGCCGGCCGTCGTTCCGGCCGTGGCCCTGGGCCTGATCATCGCGTGCTTCCAGCTCCTGGCCGACGGCCTTCGCCGCTGGTGGCTGCGCCGGGCCTGAGTCATGAGGGCTGTCCCGCAGGGTGTGCTGCGCCCGGGACAGCCCTCCGTCATGTTCCCTATTGCATAATCATGCGTCTCAGGCTTATAATTATGCGACAGCGGCGGCGCTTGATTCGCGGATACCTGGGGAGTATAATGCCGAAAGGACAAAGGTCTCCCGATCCGCGGATTAAGCGGGTGCAGCGACGCCCGCATCTGGAGGAGGGTGCCGTTATATGAAGGGCTATCTGGTATTGGAGGACGGGACGCTCTTCGCGGGCGAAGGTTTCGGCGCGCCGGCGGTGCAGGCCGGCGAGGTGGTGTTCAACACGGGCATGACCGGCTACCAGGAGGTCGTGACCGATCCGTCCTATTATGGCCAGATCGTCGTGATGACCTACCCCCTGATCGGCAACTACGGCGTCACGCTCGCGGACGGCGAGTCGAGGCAGCCGTGGATCGGGGGTTTTGTTGTGAAAGCGCTCTGCGACCGGCCGAGCCACTGGCAGGCCGTCGGGAGCCTTTCTGACTATCTGGCGCAGCACGGGGTGCCGGGCCTTTCCGGCATCGACACCCGTGCGCTCACCCGCCATCTGCGCAGCCACGGCACGATGCGCGGGGTCATCGCCACGGTAGCCGACGACGCCGAACCCGACCAGGACCAGGTGGCGGCCTGGGTCGAGCAGGCGCGGGCGTTCCGGATGAAGGACGCCGTGCGGCGGGTGACCACGCCCGAGTCCTACCGCATCCCGGGCCCCGGGCCCCGCGTGGTCGCCCTGGACTTCGGCGCCAAGGAGAACATCCTGCGGGAGCTGATCGCGCGCGGCTGCGACGTGACGGTGCTGCCCGCCACGGCCACGGCGGAGGAGGTCCTGGCCCTGCGGCCGGACGGCGTGGTGCTCACCAACGGACCCGGCGCCCCCACCGACGTGCCGGAGGCGGTGGCCACGGTGCGGACCCTGCTGGCGCGCGGCGACCTGCCCATGTTCGGCATCTGCCTCGGCCACCAGATCGCGGCGCTGGCCCTCGGGGCCAGGACGTACAAGCTCCCCTACGGCCACCGGGGCGCCAACCACCCGGTGAAGGAGCTGGCGACCGGCCGGGTCCACATCACCAGCCAGAACCACGGCTACGCCGTGGCGGCGGAGAGCCTGCCGCCGGAGGTCGTGGTGACGCACGTCTCCATCCACGACGGCACCGTCGAGGGGATTGCGCACCGGCGCCTGCCGCTGTTCACCGTGCAGTACCACCCGGAGGCCTGCCCCGGCCCCCGGGAGAACCGCTACCTGTTCGACCGGTTCCTGGCCATGATGGCCCGGGGCGCGGTCTCCACCTGCTCTGCGTAAGGAGATGAAGGGGTCCGGCGAGGCCCCATCCCGAGGAGGATGCAGCGGATGCCCAGGCGCCAGGACGTGGAAAAGGTTCTCGTCATCGGATCGGGTCCCATCGTGATCGGACAGGCGGCGGAGTTTGACTACGCCGGCACGCAGGCCTGCCAGGCCCTGCGGGAGGAAGGGCTCCAGGTGGTCCTCATCAACTCCAACCCGGCGACCATCATGACCGACCGGCACCTGGCCGACCGCGTCTACATCGAGCCCATCACCCTGGAGTTCGTCGAGCGGGTGATCGCCCGGGAGCGGCCCCAGGGGCTGCTGCCGACCCTCGGCGGGCAGATCGGCCTGAACATGGCCATGCAGTTGGAGGAGACGGGCATTCTCAGGAAGTACGGCGTGCGGCTCCTGGGCACGTCGCTGGCGGCGATCCGGCGCGCCGAGGACCGGGCCGAGTTCCGGGCGCTGATGAAGGAGATCGGCGAGCCGGTGCCCGAGTCGACGATCGTCACCACCCCGGAGGAGGCCCTGGCCTTCGGCGAGGAGGTCGGCTACCCGCTGATCGTGCGGCCGGCCTACACCCTGGGCGGAACGGGGGGCGGCATGGCCCACGACCCGCAGGAGATGCGGGAGATCGTCACCCGGGGGCTCAGGCTCTCGCCGGTCACCCAGTGCCTCATCGAGCGGTCGGTGGCCGGCTGGAAGGAAATCGAGTACGAGGTGATGCGAGACAGCGCCGGCAACGTCATCACCATCTGCAACATGGAGAACATCGACCCGGTGGGCGTGCACACCGGCGACTCCATTGTGGTCGCCCCGTCGCAGACGCTGACCGACCGTGAGCACCAGATGCTCCGGGCGGCCGCCCTGAAGATCATCGAGGCGCTGGGGATCGAGGGGGGCTGCAACATCCAGTTCGCCCTTAACCCGCACTCGGCGGAGTACGTGGTGATCGAGGTCAACCCCCGGGTCAGCCGCTCCTCTGCGCTGGCCTCCAAGGCCACCGGCTACCCCATCGCCAAGGTGGCGGCCAAGATCGCGGTCGGGCTCACGCTCGACGAGATCCGCAACCCGGTGACCGGGACCACCTACGCCGCCTTCGAGCCGGCGCTGGACTACTGCGTGCTGAAGATTCCCCGGTTCCCATTCGACAAGTTCGCGACGGCCGAGCGCACCCTGGGCACGCAGATGAAGGCCACCGGCGAGGTGATGGCCATCGACCGCACCTTCACCGGCGCCCTGCTGAAGGCGGTGCGGTCGCTGGAGACCGGCCGCGACGGGCTCTACCACCCGGTGGTGCAGGCGCTGGACGACGAGGCCCTGCGGGCGCGGCTGGCCGAGCCCAACGACGAGCGGCTCTGGGCGGTGGCCGAGGCTCTGCGGCGCGGCATGACAGTGGCACAGATCCACGCTCTCTCCGCGATCGACCCGTTCTTCCTGGGCGCGATCGAGGAGATTGTCGCGCTGGAGCGGGAGCTGGCCTCGTCGCCGCTGACGCCCGAGCTGATGCGCCGGGCGAAGCGGCTGGGCTTCGCCGACGCCACCATCGGCCGCATCGTCGGGCTCGACCCGCTGGAGGTCCGGCGGCTGCGGCTTCAGATGGGCATCCGGCCTGTCTTCAAGATGGTGGACACCTGCGCTGCCGAGTTCGCGGCCTCCACGCCGTACTACTACAGCTGCTACGACGAGGAGAACGAGGGGGTCTGCCCGCCGGGCCGCAAGGCCGTGGTGCTGGGCTCCGGCCCGATCCGCATCGGCCAGGGCATCGAGTTCGACTACTCGGCGGTCCACGCCGCCTGGCAGCTCCGGGAGGAGAAGATCCAGTCCATCATCATCAACAACAACCCCGAAACGGTCTCCACCGATTTCAACACGTCCGACCGGCTCTACTTCGAGCCGCTCACGCTGGAGGACGTGCTGAACGTGGTGGAGCAGGAGGGGGAGATCGAGGGGGTCATCTGCCAGTTCGGCGGGCAGACGGCCATTAACCTGGCGGTGCCGCTGAGCCGGGCCGGCGTGCCGGTGCTGGGCACCGACATCGACCAGATGGACCGCGCCGAGGACCGGGAGCGGTTCGACCGGCTGCTGGTTGAGCTGGACATCCCGAAGCCGCCGGGCGCCACGGCCACGACCGTTGAGGAGGCGGTGGCCGTCGCCGGCCGCATCGGCTACCCGGTGCTGGTGCGCCCCTCCTTCGTGCTTGGCGGCCGGGCGATGGAGATCGTGCACGACGAGGCCGAGCTCCGGGCCTACATGGAGGGCGCGATCGCCGTCTCGGCGGACCGCCCGGTGCTGGTTGACCGCTACTTCCTGGGCAAGGAGGTGGAGGTCGACTGCGTGGCCGACGGCGAGCAGGTGATCATCGCCGGCATCATGGAGCACCTGGAGCGGGCGGGCGTCCACTCCGGCGACTCCATCGCCGTCTACCCCACGGTCACGCTGACCCAGCGGCAGCGGGAGCAGATCGTGGCCTACTCGACGAAGCTGGGCCTGGCCCTGCAGGTCAAGGGGCTCGTCAACATCCAGTACGTGATCCACGGCGACCAGATCTACGTCATCGAGGTCAACCCTCGCTCCAGCCGCACCGTGCCGTTCCTGACGAAGGTGACGGGGCTCGAGCTGGCGCGGGTCGGCACGCAGGTGATCGCCGGGCACCGGCTGTCGGAGCTGGGCTACTCGCCGGACGCGGTGGGCGCGGCGGCCCGGTACGACACGCCCGAGGGCACCGGCTGGCTCTGGCCCGAACCGGCGGATCGGGTGGCGGTGAAGGCGCCGGTCTTCTCGTGGCAGAAGCTGACGGCAGTTGACACGGGGCTCTCGCCGGAGATGAAGTCCACCGGCGAGGTGCTCGGGGTCGACGCCGACCTGCCCCGGGCGCTCTACAAGGCGCTCCTGGCCTCGGGCGTCACGGTGCCCCACCGGGGGACGGTGCTCTTCACCGTCGCCGACCGGGACAAGGCCGAGGCGATGGCGCTGGCCCGGCAGTTCAGCGACCTGGGTTACCGCATCGTCGCCACCGCGGGCACGGCCCGGGCTCTCGAGGCGTGCGCCATCCCGGTGGAGCGGGTGGCGAAGGTCTCGGAGGGCACGCCCAACATCCCGGACCTGATCCGGTCCAGGCAGATCGACCTGGTGATCAACACGCTCACCCGCGGGCGGGACGCCCACCGGGACGGCTTCGTCATCCGGCGGACCGCCGTCGAGCACGGCGTGCCCACCCTGACGTCGCTGGACACCGCCCGGGCGGTGCTGACGGTGCTGTCGTCGCTGAGGGAGGGCGAGGAGACCGGGATCTCGGCGGTGCAGGATTGGGTGTAGGGGTCTTGCCAAAGTGAGAGTAGGGACCAGGGTGTCGACGCACCCTGGTCCTTTTTCTGTTTCAATCGGTGTGGTGCGGTGGGGTGGCGGACGGGCGGGAAAGCGGTAGGAGCCTTGCCCCTGGGTCTGCGGTAAGCCGGCAGACAGTCGGGTGACGACGGAGGTGGATCCTTCGGACGTGAAGTGGCAGAAATCTGCACGGGGTTGCCGCGGGGGATGCGGAAGACACTTCGGGTGTCGAAGATGTTGTGGCAAGCCAGCGGAGGCCGGCTTAGCACGAAGCTTCAAGCGTGAAGTGGCAGAAATCCGCAGGGAGCCGTGGGGCGAGGCTGCGGAAAAATGACACTTCGGGCGCCGAAGATGTTGTGGCGAGCCGGTGGGCGACGGCTCAGCACGTTGCTTCAAGCGTGAAGTGGCAGAAATCCGCAGGGAGCCGTGGGGCGAGGCTGCGGAAAGATGATACTTCGGGCTCTGAAGATGATATGGCGAGCTAGGAGCCTGTCTGAGTAAGCCAGTTCTGTAGGAGCAAAAGGGTTCGGTGTCCAATGTCTTCAGCATGAGCAAGAAGACGTATCGACCGTAT
>NZ_JAGGLG010000054.1 GCF_017874315.1 Symbiobacterium terraclitae
GCTTAGCCGGTCCTTTATCTGGCACTACATACCACCAAGCGCCTCTCGTGAGCCGACCTGCGGCCACCAAAGGCGCCTTTGTCTGCAACCTGAGGCCCCGGCCGCACCGAAAGGTGCGGACGGGGCCTTCATCCATACAGGGCAGACCTACTTGCCGTTCATCGCCTGGGTGACCAGCAGCTCGGCCTGGCGGGCCAGGTCGATGGAGTCTGCGATGGTCTCCAGGAACTTCTGCGGGTTGTGGAAGCCGAAGGAGTTCTCGGCGGAGGCCAGATCCCAGTAGAACTGGGCCTCGCGGTGCAGGGCGCGGGCCTTGTTCAGGGTCTCCTCGTCCACGCCGGCCTGGATGGCCTTCTCGATGGCGAGGATGGCGGCCTCGTTGGCCGTGCCGGCCCGGTCCAGGGCCTCCTTGACGCGGTCCTGCGTGTGCAGCACCCGCGCGCCCATCTCCTCAAAGCTCTCCTTGTGGCACTGCGTGCAGGACTGCTCGAAGGTGCGGAACGGAGAGGTGAGCCAGTGCGAGGAGATCTTGGTGTTACCCTGGGTCATGTAGGGCATGTGGCAGTCAGCGCAGGAGAGGCCGGCCCGCTGGTGGACGCTGCCCTGGAACATTTCGAACTCGGGGTGCTGAGCCTTCAGCATGCCGCCGCCGGTCTGGGGATGCGTCCAGTCGGAGAAGCCCAGCTCCTCGTAGTAGGCGTACATGTCCTCAGGCTCGAAGCCCTTGTCCCACGGGAAGTAGACCTTGTTCGCGTCGTTGGGGTTGAAGAAGTACTCCACGTGGCACTGGGCGCAGACGAGCGACCGCATCTCCTGGCGGGTCGCCTTCTCCACGGGCTTCCCGATGCGCGCCATCGCCTCGATGAGGGCGGGGCGGGTGATGCGCAGCTCCATCGTCGTCGGGTTGTGGCAGTCGGAGCAGGAGATGGGGTGCTTGAAAAGCTCCTGGTTGTCGCCTTCCAGCAGCTTGGTGTTGAAGAAAGCGTCGCCCATCTGTGCGATAAGTCCGGGAACCTCGGCGGACTTGCAGTACATGCAGGTCAGGTTGGTCTTCTCGTTGATGCGGAGGGTGCCCTCGGTCCCGTTGCCACCCAGGGTGTCATCCAGGGTGTACATGTGGCCGCGGGCTTCGTTGTACTCCTTGGAGAAGCCGTAGCCGGCCCACAGGGTCCGCATGTAGGGGAACTGGTCCAGGCGGCTCTTCTTCTTCTCGGAGGAGCCGTACTTGAGCACGGGCTCGTGCATCTCGGCGGTCTTCGCCCAGGAGTCGTAGTGGGCGGGGTAGAGGAGCTTGAAGGCCTCGGGATCGGTCTCGTCAGCCGACAGGGTAATGGCGGGGCCCTCGACGGCCTCGGTCTTGCTGGCCACGAAGTTGAAGGTGCCTACGCCGATCACGGCGACGGCGAGGACTGCCCCGATGGCGATCATCCATCTGCGGTTCATGGCTATCCGTTCCTCCTGTCCACGTCAATTGCGCAGGGGTCTGCCGTGAGCGACATCACGGTGACACTCGAAACACATCAGTCCGTCTGGCTGGTGGTCGGCAGCCGAGTTCGCACGCAACCACCCGGCGTGGCATTCCGCACACTGCGCCTGGATGATCTCGCGGCTCTCGTGCGTGGGCTTGATGACGTCGGGGGTCGAGTTCGTCAGGAAAACCGCGGCGTGGCGGCTCGCAGACTTGATCTCCTCGATCGGCTTGGCGAAGAAGCCCGAGGGCGTGTGGCATTGCACGCAGGCGAGGCTCCGGTGGGTCCCCCTCTCGAGGGAGAGCACTTGATCTTCCATCACGTGACAGGTGCTGCAGGCCGCGGGCGAGCCGATCGTCTGGCCGACGGCGGGCACCTGGAGTGCGAAGGCCAGGATCAGGAACGCCCCGAAGAGGCCTCCGACGGCGATCAGCACTCCCTTGACCCATCTGTTCATGTTTGCATCACCTCCTCTCCCCTCACCCTAAGCGTAGCCACAGACGATTACACAGGTCTTACACGGCCCTTGGGTTTTCGTGAACAGGGGTGCAAATAAGCACTACCGAGGTGACGCCAAAGGACTAGGGCGGACTACTCGTCCGCCCCGCTGGGATCAAATTTGTAACCAATGCCCCACACCGTCTTGATGAAACGGGGCTCGGCCGGGTTGGCCTCGATCTTCTCCCTGAGGCGTCGGATGCAGACCGTCACCGTCGACTGGTCCGTGGGCACGTCGCCGTGCCAGACCCGGGCCAGGAGCGACTCGCGGGTGAAGGGGTGGCCGGGGTGACTGGCCAGCAGCCAGAGCAGGTCGAACTCCTTCGGCGTCAGCTCCGGCATCTTGCCGTCCACCACCACCGTGCGGGTGGTCCGGTTGATCTCCAGGTTGCCGAAGCGCAGCGTGCGGCTCTCCGGCAGGGTCGGCATCCGCCGCAGGATGGCGTGGACCCGCAGGACCAGCTCGCTCAGGTCGAAGGGCTTGGTGACGTAATCGTCGGCGCCCAGGCGGAAGCCGACGATCTTGTCCACGTTGTCGCCGCGCGCGGTGAGCAGGAGGATCGGCACGGCGGAGTGGGCCCGGATGCGGCCACACACGGAGAAGCCGTCCAGGTTCGGCATCATCACGTCGAGGATGACCAGGTCGGGCCGCTGCGACAGCGCCAGGTCCAGCGCCTCCTGGCCGTCGCTGGCCCGGAGCACCTCGAACCCCTCGCTGCACAGGGCGGCCTCCAGCACCTTCAGCGTCTTCGGGTCGTCGTCGGCCACCAGGATCCGCCGGGTCACTGACATGGCGCATCACCTCGGTGAATGGGTAGGGTGAAGTGGAAGCTGGCGCCGTTTCCGGGCTCGCTCTCGACCCAGATCTTCCCGCCGTGCAGCTCCACCAGGAGCTTCGCGAGCGCCAGCCCCAGTCCCGATCCGCCCGTGCGTTCGTGTGCCGAGCCGCGCCGGAAGAGCTGGAAGATCACCTCCTGGTCGGCGAGCGGGATCCCCGGGCCGTTGTCGTGGACCGTCACCCGCACCTCGCCTCCGGCCGCCGCGGCCTCCAGCGACACCTGGCCCCCCTGTTGGGTGAACTTGATGGCGTTGCTCAGCAGGTTGAGCAGGATCTGGAGGAGCCGCAGGTCGTCGGCCATGACCAGCGGCAGGTCGGCCGGCACGTCGCACACCACGCTGATCTCCTTCTGGTGCGCCAGGGGCCGGATGATGCTGCACGCCTCCTGCACCGCCTCGCCCAGGTCCACGGCGGAGAGGGAGAGGCGCAGCTGCCCGGCCTGCAGCCGCGAGGCGTCGAGCAGGTCGTTCACCAGCTGGAGCAGGCGCTGGGCGCTCTCCAGGATGTCCGTCAGGTGGTCCCGCTGGTTCGGCGTGAGGGGTTCGGTGCCGGAGCTCAGCAGGAGCTGCGTGAAGCCGATGATGGAGGTCAGCGGGGTGCGGAACTCGTGGGTCATGGCCGAGTAGAACTCGGTCTGGCTCTGGTTGAGCCGCTCCAGGTCCGCGTGGGCCTGGCGCAGCTGGGACGTGCGCTCCGCCACCTTGAGCTCGAGGTTGCGGTAGAGCGCCTGCAGCTCGTCCGACATCGCCTTCAGGGCGTCGACCAGCGGCGCCGTCTCGTGGTGGATCAGGAGGTCGCGCACCTTCTCTTCCGGCACCTCCCAGTGCCCCTGGCCGATGCGCCTCGTCACCCCCGCCAGGGCGGCCAGCGGCCTGGCCACCAGGCGGTGCGTGAGGAAGCCGATCAGGGCCAGCGAGAGCACGGTCACCGTCGCGATCATCAGGCTGCGCGAGCGGATGGCCTGCTCCAGGCGCGCCTCAAACCGCCCAGTGGGGATGGAGATGGAGAGCGCGCCGGCCAGGTCGCCGACCTTCAGCCCCTCTTTCGGATAGCCGGCGATGTCGATCTGGCCCGCAGGTTCGCCGTGGCACTGCAGGCACGATTCTTCGGTCCGGAGCGGCACCATGTACCGGAAGGTGCGGGTGTCCTCCTCGGAGGTGTAGCCCACGATCTCCGTCAGGGAGGGGTCGGCCTCGAATCGCCTGAGGGCGTTCACCTCGAACGCATCGGGCTGGTTCTCGGGGCTGCGAACGTTGATCCGGGTCTGCTTGTACCGGTAGTCGGACATCTGGGCGAAGATCTCGCCCACGCCGCGGCCCACCGCGGCCGGGTTCAGGTGCTTGAACTCGAAGTGGCCCGCGCTGTCCCAGTTGATGCGGTGCTGGTTGCGGGCCATGAACTCCCGCATGGCGATGATCTGCGTGGCGACCATCCGCGCCTGCTCCCGCAGGTCGTCGGCGGCCTGCAGCTGCTGCTGGCGGATGTCCCACACCAGGTTGAGGCCCAGGACCACCACCAGTACCGTGGTCACGCCGATCATGAGCTTCGTGGCGATGCTGGTGTGCAAGCGCTCACCTCCGGGTGGGTCGGGGCTCCTGCCTTTAATGATAAGAAGAGCGCAAGCCTGTCGCCATCGAACGGCGTACCCGTTCGCATGGCGAAAAATATCTATAGGACAGCTGCAATTTCGTGCGAGCCAGAACCGGCGGGCAACTCCGACGCCGTGCGGATCGAGCGTCTGCAGTCTGCGACCCATGGATTACCGCCCGGAAACAGCCGTGCGCCGTACCAGCCGGTCCCGGGCCATAGCCCCTTGGTACAGCATGGCATAAACGTGGGTCTAGACTTTTTATCCGTCGCAGAGTCCATGGCGGGGACGCGCTGCCCCCTGCTAACGTTGAGATGGGCGCGTTTCTTTCAAGGAGGTTACAAGCATGGCGACTTGTCCATCCTGCGGCAGTGCGTTCTCGGGCGAATACTGCGACATCTGCGGCGCCCCGGCCGGCGACGAGCCCAGGACCGCACGGGCGAAGCCCACACAGGCGACGCCGGCACAGGCTTCGTTCGCACAGGCGACGCCCCCACGGGCGAAGCCCTCATCCAGGTCGGGCGCCAGGGCTCAGCCTGCTTTTGCACCGGAGGCCAGGCGGCCGGGCCGGACCACCGCCATTGCCCTCCTGGGAGCGGCGCTCTTCGGCGCCGGCTTCCTGAGCGGCCTGTTCGTCGGGCAGGCGACCCAGGCTCCGGCATCCGGGCTCCAGCCCAACCTGGGCGTCAGCCAGGCGACCATCGACGCGATGACCCCGCTGGCGCAGGCGAACTACTTCATGGAGACCGGCGTCGCCATGCTGAACCAGGGGCAGCGGTCGGCCGCCGTGTCCGAGTTCCGCAAGGCGATCACCGCGTTCAAGGCCGTCCTTGAGGCGGAGCCGGACAACCTCTACGCCGGCACCTACCTCGGCCTCACCTACTACTACGCGGGGGACGATGAGCAGGCCAGGCAGGCGCTCGAGGCGGTGCTCGAGCGCGACCCCAACTACCTCTGGGCGATCTTCAACCTGGCCTGGATTCATGACGTGGAGAAGCGGACCGCCGACGCGCTGGCCCTCTACCAGCGGTACCTGGACGTGGTGGACCAGGAGCGCCAGAACCCGCTGAAGTACGCTGAGCAGAGCGAGCTGATCGACAAGCAGATCGGGGCGGCGCAGCAGGCGGTCGCCCGACTCACCGGGGGAGGGAACGGGAATTGAGGCGCTACCCCACCTACAAGCGGGTGACCTCGGCGATCACCCTGATTCTCGCAGCGATCTGGTTCGGCTACGTGCTGCTGTGGCCCAACACCAACGCGACGGCCGGATCCGGGGTTCCGGTGGGCGGCCCGGCGCCGGACTTCGAGCTCAAGACCGTCGAGGGTGAGACCTACCGGCTCTCCGACCTGAAGGGCAAGGCGGTCATGCTGAACTTCTTCGCCACGTGGTGCACGTACTGCAAGGCGGAGATGCCGGTGCTGCAGGAGGCCTACGAGAAGTACCGCGATCAGGGCTTCCTGATCCTCGCCATCGACCTGGACGAGAGCGACCTGGCGATCACGACATTCCGGGACCAGTACGGGCTCACCTTCCCCATCGTGGTGGACCGGGGGAGCAACGTGAGCCAGCGCTACCAGATCGTGCCTCTCCCGACCTCGTACTTCGTGGACAGGAGCGGCATCGTGCGGGCCAAGTGGACCGGAGCGATCGATAAGGCGCAGATGGAAGCGTTGTTGAAGCAGATTCTCTAGGAGGGGACGACCTTGGAAGATCAGGGCGTCAAGCCGACCGTGGACGAGCAGGTCGTCAAGCCGGCGGAGGTCGGGCAGGCCGCCAGGCCGGGCAAGGACCTGCTGGACCGGACCTGGGATTTCTTCGCCTCGGTGCGCGTGGCCACGGTTCTGCTCTTTCTCATCGCAGTGGCTTCCGTTGGCGGTACCCTGATTCAGCAGGAGGGGACGTTCTCCTCACCGCTGCCCCCCGAGGAGTACTACCCGCAGCGCTACGGCCCGGTGCTGGGCCTGCTCCTGCTCCGCACGGGCATGACGCACGCGTACACGTCGTGGTGGTATCTGACGCTGCTCTTCATGATCGGCGCCTCGCTGGTCATCTGCTCGCTGGAGCGTTTCGTCCCCCTGTGGCGGGCGGTGCAGCGTCCCAACCCGGCCCCTGACACGGGCTTTGTGCGGCGGCTGAAGCAGCAGTTCACCGTTCCGGCCGCAGCAGGCGACTCGCCTTTCGCGCAGCTGGCCGCGGCGCTGAAGGCGCGCCGTTACCTGGTGATCGAGAAGGACGGAAGGCTCTACGCGGACAAGGGCCGCTGGGGCCGCTGGGGCCCCTACATCACCCACATCGGACTGATCCTCATCCTGATCGGGGCGGGCATGCGCGCCCTTCCCGGCGCCTACATGGAGCAGTTCATCTGGATCAAGGACGGCGAGGTCGTCAAGGTGCCCGGCACCGACTTCTACGTGGAGAGCCTCGGCTTCGAGGCGGAGTTCTACGAGACCGGCCAGCCCAAGGCCTACCGGACCCACGCCCGGGTGATCGACGCCGACGGCAACGTGGTCAAGACCCACACGATTTCGCTGAACGAGCCGCTGGCGTACGACTGGGTAGAGCTGTACCAGTCCTCGTACTACACCGACCCCGGCTGGGCGGAGGTCGCGGTGCTGGACCGGGTGACCAGCGAAGAGGTCGGCCGGATCACGATCAACCTCACGCAGCCTGAGCGGCAGTACACGGTCGGCGACTACCGGATGACGGTGACGGCGTACTACCCCGACTTCGGCCTCGACGCCGACGGGAAGCCCACCACCAGGTCCAGCCGGGTGACCAACCCGGGCATGGTGCTGGAGATCGCGCCGCCCGCGGGCGAGCCGTTCACCACCTGGTTCTTCCCGCTCTACCCGGCGATGGAGTTCGATGCGACCACCCCGGTGAAGTTCAACACCCTGAGCATCGACCCGATCTCGACCTCGGGCCTGCAGGTGAAGAAGGACCTGGGCATTCCCGTGATCTACCTGGGCCTGATCGTCATCACGCTGGGCGTCTTCGCCACGTTCTACATCGCCCACCGGCGGTACTGGGCCTTCGTCGAGGACGGCCTGGTGGTCGTGGGCGGCTGGACCAACCGCAACCACGGCTCCTTCGAGCGGGAGACCCGCCAGATCGCGCACCTTCTTGATCCCGAGCGGTACGCAATCGGCGATGAGATGGAGGGAGAAGAGCGATGATCCAGGTGTCGAGCTACTTGTTCTTCGGCGCATTCGCGGCCTACGTGGCCTCGGCCTTGCTCTACGTCATGCGGCTCACGCTGCGCCGCCGCGACCCGAAGTACTTCGGCCTGGCGGACCGGTTGGGCAACAACGGCTTCATCGCCGCCATCCTGGGCGTGGTCCTGCAGGGCATGGCGATCATCGCCCGCTGGATCGGCTCCGGGCAGGTCCCCATGTCCAACATGTTCGAGTACATGTCGTTCCTCGGCTGGTCGGTGATGCTCTTCTTCGTCATCCTGTCGGCCTGGTACAAGCTTCCCAGCCTCGGCGCATTCGTCGCTCCGGTCGGGGTCGTCGTCATCGCCTACGCCTCGGTCTTCCCCACCGAGGTGAAGCCGCTGGTGCCCGCGCTCCAGTCCTACTGGCTGCCCCTGCACGTCTCGTTCGCGGCCCTCGGTGAGGGCGCATTCGCCGTCTCGTTCGGCGCGGCGCTGATGTACCTGCTCCGGGTGCGCAAGGAGCAGTCCAGCCCGTGGGAGGAGACGCTGCTCGAGTTCTTCTTCTGCGGCGCCATGCTGACCGGCTTCCTGGTGCTGGCGCTCGGCTTCAAGGTGGCCGGGGCCTCCTACGAGGTGACCAACATGGCCGGCGGCCTCGGCATCCTGGAGTACACCCTGCCGCCCTTCATCGGCCCCATCGGCTCCCGGCCGGGTGAGGCCTCGTTCCTGGGCATGGACCTGCCGCTCATGACCGCGCCGGTGTGGATGAAGGGCGCCTACGCCGCCCGCAAGCTGAACACGCTGGTGCTCTCCGCCCTGATGGGCCTGATCCTCTACTTCGGCGTCAGGCTGATCGCACGCATGCCGCTCCGGGACCTGGGCTCCAAGGCCGTGGGCAGCATGAACCCCAAGCTGCTGGACGAGGTGTCGTACCGCGGCATCGCCGTCGGCTTCCCGCTCTTCACGCTGGGCGGCCTGGTCTTCGCCATGATCTGGGCCCAGAAGGCCTGGGGCGCCTACTGGCAGTGGGACCCGAAGGAGACGTGGGCCCTGATCACCTGGCTCTTCTACTCCGGATACCTGCACATGCGGATCGTGCGGGGCTGGGAGGGGCGGCCCGCCGCCTGGGTCTCCGCCCTGGGCTTCGTGATCGTGCTGTTCACGCTGGTGGGTGTGAACCTGCTGATCTCGGGCCTGCACTCCTACGCATAGAGCCGAACACGCCGCACCGGGGGCGCTGCAGCGCCCCCGGTTGTTTGCGCGCCCCCCGGTTGTCTGCGCATCCGCGGCGCAGCCCGGGTGCGCTGCTGGTGCCAGCCTTCGGGCAGGGCGGCTCGGCGCCGCTGGCGCTTAGCAGCGGTAATGCTCCTCGTCGGCCGGGCGTGCTCGCTCCGCTGCGCTCGCGCCGGCCTCCTGCGGAGCTTTGAACCGGCGCCAGCAATGCGCCATCGCTCGCCCTGCCCGATGCCACCGCCCAGACGCTTGTGCGCCAGCGTGCTGCGGGCAGGGCGGCTCGGCGCCGCTGGCGCACACTGGCGGTAATGCTCCTCGTCGGCCGGGCGTGCTCGCTCCGCTGCGCTCGCGCCGGCCTCCTGCGGAGCTTTGAACCGGCGCCAGCAATGCGCCATTGCTCACCCTGCCCGAGGCCACCGCCCAGACGATGGTGCGCCAGCGTGCTTCGGGCAGGGCGGCTCGGCGCCGCTGGCGCACACTGGCGGTAATGCTCCTCGTCGGCCGGGCGTGCTCGCTCCGCTGCGCTCTCGCCGGCCTCCTGCGGAGCTTTGAACCGGCGCCAGCAATGCGCCATTGCTCACCCTGCCCGAGGCCACCGCCCAGACGCTTGTGCGCCAGCGTGCTTCGGGCAGGGCGGCTCGGCGCCGCTGGCGCGCGGGGGGCCCGGTGCATCGTGCACCCGGGGCACTGTCCAGTAGGATGACAGCGCCGGTGGTAGAATAGGTCTATGTAGTCACCAGAAACATCAGCCTGCCGGGAGGAGCGATCACACGGTGGAACTGTTGAAGCGGCAAGATGTTCCTGCGGAGCACAAGTGGGACCTGGACTCGGTCTATCCCACCACTCAGGCGTGGGAGGAGGATTACGCACGCGTGGAGGCCATGGTGCCGCAGCTGACGGCGTACCAGGGCCGGCTCGGCGAGTCGGCCGGCGTCCTCCTGGAGGCCCTCCGGAAGCGCGATGAGCTGTTCCAGCTCCTGGAGCGGGTCGCGGTCTTCGCCCACATGAAGGAGGACGAGGACACCACCAACTCCACGTACCAGGCGCTGTCCACCCGCGGCCAGTCGCTCTACGCCAGGGTCACGGCCGCCGGTTCGTTCATGACCCCCGAGATTCTCGCCATCCCCAGCGAGACGATCCGGGCGTGGCTGGACCAGAACCCCGACCTGGCCGCCTACCGGCACGAGCTGGAGGATCTCCTCAGGGAGAAGGAGCACGTGCGCTCGCCCGAGGTGGAGGAGCTGCTGGCGCAGATGAGCGAGGTCGGCGGGGCGCCCCGGGATATCTTCGGTAAGCTGAACCACGCGGACATGAAGTTTCCCCGGATCAAGGACGAGGAGGGCAAGGAGGTCGAGCTGACCCACGGGCGCTACCTGCGCTTCCTGGAGAGCCCCGTGCGGGAGGTCCGGAAGGCGGCGTTCGACGCCCTGTACGGCACCTACGCCAAGTTCCGGAACACCCTGGCGGCCACCTACTCCAACTCGGTCAAGAAGGACGTCGTCTACGCCCGCGCCCGGCGCTACCCCTCGGCGCGCGCCGCGGCGCTCTCCAGCACCAACGTACCCGAGAGCGTGTACGACAACCTGATCGAGGCGGTGCACCGGAACCTGCCCTCGCTCCACCGCTACGTGCAGCTCCGCGGGAAGCTCCTGAAGCTCGACGAGCTCCACATGTACGACCTGTACACTCCGATGGTGGCCGAGGTGGACAAGAAGATCCCCTACGCCGAGGCCGTCGAGACGATCCTGAAGGCCCTGGAGCCCCTGGGCGAGGAGTACTGCGAGGTGGCCCGGAAGGGGCTCACCACGGACCGCTGGGTCGACATCTATGAGAACGTGGGCAAGCGGTCGGGCGCCTACTCCTTCGGCGCGTACACCACCAAGCCGTTCATCCTCATGAACTACCAGGAGACCCTGGACTCCATGTTCACGCTGGCCCACGAGCTGGGCCACTCCATGCACTCCTACTTCACCCGCAGGCACCAGCCCTACCACTACGGCAACTACACGATCTTCGTGGCCGAGGTGGCGTCCACGTTCAACGAGGCGCTGCTGACGGACTACCTGCTGAAGCAGACCGACGACCCGAAGCTGAAGATGTACCTGATCAACCACCAGCTCGAGTCGTTCCGCACTACGCTCTACCGGCAGACGATGTTCGCCGAGTTCGAGCACATCACGCACCAGCGGTCGGAGAAGGGCGAGGCGCTGACGGCGGACCTGCTGGACGAGATCTACTACGGCCTCAACAAGCAGTACTACGGCACCGAGGGCATGGTGATCGACGAGGCCATCGCGCTGGAGTGGGCCCGCATACCTCACTTCTACTCCGCGTTCTACGTGTACCAGTACGCGACGGGCATCTCGGCCGCCGTCGCCCTCAGCCGGCAGGTGCTGACGGAGGGGAAGCCGGCCGTCGACCGCTACCTCACCTTCCTGAAGAGCGGCTCCTCGGACTACTCCACCAACCTGCTTGCCAGGGCCGGCGTCGACATGACCTCGCCCGAGCCCGTGCAGCAGGCCCTGGACGTGTTCGCCTCGCTGCTGGACGAGATGGAGCGGCTCGCCGGCTGAACCGGAGGCCGGTGCAAACGAGCAGAACGGCGGGTCACACCCGCCGTTCTGCAGTTTGGTGACCTATCTCAGTGCCGGCTCTGCCCCGGCTTCCATGCGCTCCTCGGCGCGGATCTTGGCGAGCACGATCTGCAACCGCTCCTCAGGGCGGGAGATTCGCCATTGATCGACGAGCCAGTCCAGTTCCCGGCTCATCGTGGTGGGTCCGTATTCAGGCCGTGCCGGCCGGTGTTTGATCGGGCGACGCATGTGCTGAGTCCTCCTTCCCGTACCTCGCTGCCACTGCCCTGATGATATCACAAAACGCAGTCAATAATGTATAAGGCGATAAGTCTATAGTTTTACCATCGAGAGTACTATATCTCATAGATACAATAGAGCCCATCGCCCCCGCCCCATGGCCGGATGGAATCTGGTCAGCGGGGAGGAGGGCGTCCTCGGCTGTTCGGCGGAGGCGAGGGGGCCGTGCCATCATGGTGCAACTTCCCAAGTTAGATGTTTAGTTATTGGTTTGCGTGGAAATACTCTCACTGAAGCCCAAGAATGGGCTGGCAGAGAGGAGGGATACCATGCAGACCATGCCTACCAGGACCCGGACCTCGCTGTTGATCGGGGGGGTGGCGGTGCTCGTCGTGCTCGTCGGCCTTGCGCTCTTCGCCGTGAACCAGCGGAACCAGAATCAGGTGGGCGGCACCGACCTGCTGGAGCAGGTGGCCGAACCTGAGAACGGGACCCCGCTGAACGCGGGCTCCGCTTCCAACACGCCGGCCACGACCACTCCTGCGACCAACACGCCGGCCGCCGCCGGGACGGCAGCTGACACCCAGACCGACGCAGGCCAGACCCGGAGCGCCGCCGGGGAGTCCACCAGCGGCGGGACTGAGGCCGCCACCGGAACCGGAGACGGCACGACACCCGCGATGAGGACGTTCAACGCAGTACCCGAAGTGCACATCGTGCAGCCCAACGAGACCCTCTACGAGATCAGCGAGAAGTACTACAACACGCACATCTACGCCGGCGACATCGAAGCGCTGAACGGGCTGGAAGACCCGAACCAGATCTTCGTGGGGATGGAACTGAAGCTCCCCCAGCCCTCAGAGCTGCCGGGGTACTCCCGGTAAGCGGCGAGGAGGCAGGCCCGCGTCGGGCCTGCCTCCTTCCGTCTGGTACGCCTCGCAGTCTACGTGACTAGGGGGTTCAAGTCCCCCCTGTGCCTTTGCTCGTTTCACTTGGCACTGTAGCCTAAGAACAGTCCGC
>NZ_JAGGLG010000055.1 GCF_017874315.1 Symbiobacterium terraclitae
TCGCAAGATGGTCGATTGACTACCTGAAAAACCCAATTCGAACGAAAAGGAACGGGGCCGTCCCAGCAGAGCAACCTGCTTTTGGGACGGCCCCCACACCCCTCCCCGTGCTGGTTGGTGCGTGGTTCGCCCCGGAGCGGGCGGGTGAACCGCCCGCTCCGGGTAGTTGTGTTGGTGCCTAGTGGTTCTCACGTTTACAACGTGTTTCGACCCTTCCCCATCGATCGCGACTCGCAGCCCTCTCTTTGGGATCCGGTGTACCTGCGGCGGATTGAGACTGCTCCGAAGCCGCATCCTGCTTGGCTCCCCTGCCCAGGCCTTGTGCCACAAGACCTGGTGCGGTTCTCAAACTACCGAAACTTCATGGTTGAAGCGATGCCGGGAGCGCCCCTGGGACCGTTCTCGGGCCTCGCTCAACCCTCCTTTAACGTGTCAGCGTACTCGTTTGCCTCCCGCGGATGCCGCTTCCTATAATGGTGGCAGGCTAATGCGGGAGGTTTGCTTCATGTCAACAGTCGAACTGGGCGCGCACCTGAGCCTCCCGGACGTGGTGGCGGTTGCCCGGCACGGGGCCCGGGTGGCCCTCACCCCGGCGGTGAGGGAGCAGGTGGCGCGCGGCAGCGCCATGGTGGCGCAGCTGGTGCGCGAGCGGCGGCCCGTTTACGGCATCACCACCGGCTTCGGCAAGTTCAGCGACGTGACCATCTCGGCCGAGGAGACGGCTGCCCTGCAGCGGAACCTGCTGATGAGCCATGCCTGCGCCGTGGGCGACCCCCTGCCCGACGAGGTCGTGCGCGCAATGCTGCTCCTGCGTGCCCATGCCCTCTCCCGCGGCCATTCGGGCATTCGTGTGGAGACCCTCGAGCTCCTGATCCAGTTCCTCAACATTGGCCTGATCCCCGTGGTGCCCGAGCAGGGATCGCTCGGCGCCAGCGGGGACCTGGCGCCTCTGGCACACATGAGCCTCCCCCTGATCGGTCTGGGTGAGGCCTTTTTGCGCGGTGAGCGCATGTCCGGTGCGGAGGCCCTGGAGCGGGCCGGCCTCCAGCCCGTCACGCTGAGCGCCAAAGAAGGGCTCGCGCTCATCAACGGGACGCAGGCCATGACGGCCATCGGGTGCCTGGGCGTGCATGATGCCCAGGTCCTGCTGAAGAGCGCGGACATCGCGGCGGCGCTGACGGCAGAGGCCCTGGGCGCCATCCCGGCGGCCTGGGACCCGCGCATCCAGGAACTGCGCCTTCACCCCGGACAGCAGGCCACCGGCCGCAACCTGCGCAGGCTGGTCGAGGGCTCCCGCCTGGTGAGCCGCCCGGGCCAGGTGCGCACGCAGGATCCCTACACCCTGCGCTGCCTGCCCCAGGTTCACGGCGCCAGCCGTACGGCCATCGCCCACGTGGCGCAGGTGGTAGAGTGGGAGGTGAACGCCGTCACCGACAACCCGCTGCTCTTCCCCGACGAGGGCGAGGTGATCTCGGGCGGCAACTTCCACGGTCAGCCGGTCGCGCTGGCCATGGACTACCTCGCCATCGCCGCGGCGGAGCTGGCCGACATCGCCGAGCGGCGCATCGAGCGCCTGGTCAACCCGCAGCTCTCGGGCCTTCCGGCCTTCCTGACCCGCAACGGGGGGGTCCACTCCGGGCTGATGATCACCCAGTACACCGCCGCCTCGCTGGTCAGCGAGAACAAGGTGCTCGCGCACCCGGCCAGCGTCGACTCGATCCCGTCCAGCGCCAACCAGGAGGACCACGTGTCGATGGGCACGACGGCCGCCCGCAAGGCCCGCCAGGTTCTGGCCAACGTGCGGCGCGTGCTGGCGATCGAGCTGATGTGCGCTGCCCAGGCGCTGGAGTTCCGCGGTCCCGAGCGCCTGGCTCCCGCGACCCGCGCCGCCTACGAGGCGGTGCGGCAGCGGGTGGCCCCCCTGGACGAGGACCGGGTGCTGGCTCCCGAGATCGAGCGCCTGGCGGAGATGATCCACAGCGGCGCGCTGGTGGAGGCGGTCGAGGGCGTGGTCGGCGAGCTGGAATCGGCGTAACCCCGGGGGATGCCCGGGTCAGGCAACACTAACGCCGTGTGCAGATCGGGATCAAGATGAGGGGGTATTGGCATGACCCGCACTGTCCGCGCACCGCGTGGCACGGCACTGTCGTGCAAGGGGTGGCAGCAGGAGGCCGCTCTCCGGATGCTGATGAACAACCTGGACCCGGAGGTGGCCGAGCGCCCGGAGGACCTGGTGGTCTACGGCGGCAGGGGGAAGGCGGCCCGCTCCTGGGAGGCCTTCGACGCCATCGTCGAGGCGCTGCGCAACCTCGAGGACGACGAGACGCTGCTGATCCAGTCCGGCAAGCCGGTGGCGGTGTTCCGCACGCACCGGATGAGCCCCCGGGTGCTGATCGCCAACTCCAACCTGGTGGGCCACTGGGCCACGTGGGAGCACTTCTGGGAGCTTGAGCGGAAGGGTCTGATCATGTTCGGCCAGATGACGGCCGGCTCCTGGATCTACATCGGCACCCAGGGCATCCTGCAGGGGACCTACGAAACCTTCGCCGAGGCCGCCCGGCAGCGGTTCGGCGGCACCCTGAAGGGGCGCCTGGTCCTCACCGCGGGACTCGGCGGCATGGGCGGCGCACAGCCGCTCGCGGTCACGATGAACGAGGGCGTGG
Source organism: Symbiobacterium terraclitae (assembly GCF_017874315.1). Classification (NCBI taxonomy): domain Bacteria; kingdom Bacillati; phylum Bacillota; class Clostridia; order Eubacteriales; family Symbiobacteriaceae; genus Symbiobacterium; species Symbiobacterium terraclitae. The sequence continues at coordinate 2,664 of NZ_JAGGLG010000055.1, forward strand.
CCGTCGTGGTCGAGGTGGACGAGGCGCGCATCCGCCGGCGCCTGGAGCACCACTACCTGGACCGGATGGCGCACACGCTGGACGAGGCCCTGACTCTGGCCAACGAGGCCCGGGCCAAGGGCGAGCCGCTCTCCATCGGCCTGTTGGGCAACGCCGCCGAGATCTTCCCCGAGTTCGTCCGCCGCGGGATTACGCCGGACGTGGTCACCGACCAGACTTCGGCGCATGACCCGCTGAACGGGTATGTCCCGGCCGGCCTCTCCCTGGCCGAGGCGGTGGCCCTGCGCCAGTCGGACCCCGACGAGTACATCCGGCGGGCCAAGGCGTCCATGGTGACTCACGTGCAGGCGATGCTCGACCTGCAGAAGGCGGGCGCGGTCGTCTTCGACTACGGCAACAACATCCGGCAGCAGGCCTTCGAGGAGGGGCTGAAGGACGCCTTCGCCTTCCCGGGCTTCGTGCCGGCGTTCATCCGCCCGCTCTTCTGCGAGGGCAAGGGCCCGTTCCGCTGGGTGGCGCTCTCGGGCGACCCCGAGGACATCTACAAGACCGACCGGGCCATCATGGAGCTGTTCCCCGAGGACAAGTCGCTGCACCGCTGGCTCCAGATGGCCCAGAAGAAGGTGCACTTCCAGGGCCTGCCGTCGCGCATCTGCTGGCTGGGCTACGGCGAGCGGGTGAAGGCCGGCCTCAGGTTCAACGAGATGGTGGCCAGCGGCGAGCTCAAGGCGCCGATCGTCATCGGCCGGGACCACCTGGACGCCGGGTCGGTCGCCTCCCCCAACCGGGAGACGGAGGGCATGAAGGACGGCTCCGACGCGATCGCCGACTGGCCGCTGCTGAACGCCCTGGTCAACACCGCGGCCGGCGCCACCTGGGTCTCCATCCACCACGGCGGCGGTGTCGGCATCGGCTACAGCCAGCACGCCGGGATGGTCGTGGTGGCGGACGGCACCCCCGAGGCCGGGGAGCGGCTGGAGCGCGTGCTGACCACCGACCCGGGCATGGGCGTCGTGCGCCATGCCGATGCCGGGTACGAAAAGGCGATACAGGTGGCCAAGGAGCGGGGCATCCGCATTCCGATGCTCGGGTAGCCAGGGTCCCATGCATCACGGCTCACATGGGAGGAGCATGTGCGATGAACCCGAATGCGCTCGTTCAGTGTGTGCCGAACTTCAGCGAGGGGCGGCGGCCAGAGGTGATCGAGGCGATCGCCGGCGCCATCGCGGCCCAGGGCGTCCGGGTGCTCTCGGTGTCGGCCGACGCAGACCACAACCGGTGCGTCATCACCTTCGTCGGCGAGCCCGGGGCGGTGGCCCAGGCGGCCATCCGCGGCGCCGAGGTGGCCATGCGGCTGATCGACCTGAACCAGCACCGGGGCAACCACCCCCGCATGGGCGCCGTGGACGTCATCCCGTTCGTGCCCATCTCGGGTTGCGACATGGCGGACTGCGTGGCCCTGGCCCGCCGGGTGGGCGAGGCCCTGGGCAACATGGGGCTGCCGGTCTTCCTCTACGAGGAGGCGGCCACCCGGCCTGACCGGCGCAACCTGGCCGACGTGCGGCGGGGCGAGTTCGAGGGCCTGCGGGAGCAGATCGGCGTCGACCCGGCGAAGAAGCCCGACTTCGGTCCCGAGAAGATCCACCCCACCGCCGGCTGCACCGCCGTGGGCGCCCGCATGCCGCTCATCGCCTTCAACGTCAACCTCGGCACCTCCGACCTCTCCATCGCCAAGAAGATCGCCAAGGCGGTGCGCGGCTCCAGCGGCGGGCTGGTGCACTGCAAGGCGCTGGGCATCCCCCTGGCCGACCGCGGCCAGGTGCAGGTCAGCATGAACATGGTCAACTACAAGGAGACCCCGCTGCACAGGGCCTTCGAACTGATCAAGCTGGAGGCCGAGCGCTACGGCGTGCCCGTGGTGGGGTCGGAGATCGTCGGCCTGGTGCCGGTGGACGCCCTGGTGGGCGTGGCCCGCCACTACCTGCGGCTGGAGGGCTTCAAGAGCGACCAGGTGCTGGAGAAGCGGCTGGTGGAGTGATGGTATGACCACCGTTGACCTCTTGATCGTGGGGGCGGGCGAGCTGGTGACGATGGCCGGGGGCCCCCGGCGCGGCGCCCGCCTGAAGGACCCGGCGGCCATCCCCGGCGGCGCGCTCGCGGCCAAGGACGGCCGGATCGTCGCCGTGGGCCTGGCTGACGAGGTGCTGGCCGCGGTCCGGACCGGTCCCGACACCTGCGTGATCGACGCCCGTGGGCGCGCCGTGATCCCGGGCTTCGTCGACCCGCACACGCACCTCTGCTTCGCCGGCGACCGGGCAGAGGAGTTCGCGCTGCGGCTCGGTGGCGCCACCTACCAGGAGATCGCCGCCCGGGGCGGGGGAATTCTGAACACCGTCCGGGCGACCCGGGAGGCCAGCCAGGTGGAACTGGTCACCCTGGGCCTCCGGCGTCTGGACCAGCTGGCCCTGGCCGGAACCACCACGGTGGAGGTCAAGTCCGGCTACGGACTGACCACGGAGCACGAGCTGAAGCAACTGAGGGCGATCCGCGAGATGGACCGCCGCCACCCGCTCACCGTGGTGCCCACCTTCATGGGCGCGCACGAGGTTCCGCCCGAGCACCGCAGCCGGCCGGAGGCGTATGTCGACCTGCTGGTGGAGGAGATGCTTCCAGCAGTGGCCGCCGAGCCGGGCCTGGCCCGTTTCGCCGACGTCTTCACCGAGAGGGGCGTCTTCTCCGTAGCCGACTCCCGCCGGATCCTGCAGCGGGCGAAGGAGCTGGGGTTCGGCCTGAAGGTGCACGCCGACGAGCTCTCCGATCTGGGCGGGGCCATGCTGGCGGCCGAGATGGGGGCCATCAGCGCCGAACACCTGCTGCACGCCTCCGACGAGGGGCTGCGGCGGCTGGCCGAAGCGGGCACGGTGGCCGTCTGCCTCCCGGGCACCTCGTTCTGCCTGATGAACGCACCGTACGCCCGGGCGCGGCGCATGGTGGAGCTGGGCTGCACGGTGGCCCTGGCCAGCGACTACAACCCCGGCTCCTGCCCGGCCTACTCGATGCCCTTCATGATCACCCTCGCCTGCATGCACCTGGGGCTCGACCCCAGCGAGGCGCTGGCGGCGGCGACGATCAACGCCGCCGCGGCGATCGGGCACGAGTCCGAGGTCGGCTCGCTGGAGGTGGGCAAGCTTGCAGACGTGGTGATCCTGTCGAGCCCGACCCACCGGCACATCCCCTACCACATGGGGATGGGCGTGGTGGCGCAGGTGGTCAAGCAGGGGCGCCTGATCGTCGATGACGGAAGGATACTCAGGAGGTAGTGCAGCGGATGCGAACAGGGGAACAGTCGATCGCGGCGTTCTGTGACCAGCTGGCCGCCGCCACGCCGGCCCCCGGCGGCGGGGCCGCGGCCGCCGTGGCCGGTGCGATGGGAGCCAGCCTCGTCTCCATGGTGGGCGGGCTGACCCGCGGGCGTGAGAAGTTTCAGGCGGTGGAGGAGGAGATGGCCGCGGCGCAGGAGGCGGGGCGGAGGGAGCGCGATGTGCTCCTCGCCCTGGCCGACGAGGACCAGGCGGCCTTTAACCAGGTGATGGCGGCCTTCGCCCTGCCCAAGTCCACGCCGGAGGAGAAGGCCGAGCGGCAGCGCGCCGTGCAGGCCGCCTACCAGGAGGCCACCCGGACCCCGCTGGAGACCATGCGGCACTGCCTGGCGGTGATGCGCCACGCCCTGGCGGTCGTGGAGAAGGGCAACCAGAACGCCGTGAGTGACGGCTGCGTCGGCTTCCTGCTGGCGGATGCCGCCTTCGAGGGAGCCTTGTGGAACGTGGCGATCAACCTCGGATCCATCAAGGACGGCGCCTTCCTCCAGGAGGTCCTGGGGGAAGTGGCGCGCATGCGGAGGGAGCGGGAGGAGGTGCAGCAGGCTTTCCGCGGGTTGGCCCCGGATCCCGTGACCCGGTTTCTGAAGCAGCAGTAGGCGTCGTGACGAAATGTCCAGCGGAGGAGGTAGGGACCTTGCTGTCGGACATCGCAATCGCGCAGCGTGCACGCCTTGAGCCCATCACGAAGGTCGCGGAGCAGATTGGCCTTGGCCCCGACGATCTGGAACTGTACGGCAAGTACAAGGCCAAGGTGGCCTCTCATGTCTGGAAGCGGGTGAAGAGCAACCCGGACGGCCGCCTGATCCTGGTCACGGCCATCAGCCCGACGCCGGCCGGTGAGGGCAAGACCACCGTGACGGTGGGCCTCGGGCAGGCGATGGCCCGCATCGGCAAGCGGGCTGTGATCGCCCTGCGGGAGCCCTCGCTGGGGCCTGCCTTCGGCGTGAAGGGCGGGGCGGCCGGCGGCGGCTACTCCCAGGTGGTGCCGATGGAGGAGATCAACCTGCACTTCACCGGGGACTTCCACGCCATCACCTCGGCTAACAACCTGCTGGCAGCGATGATCGACAACCACCTGCACCAGGGCAACGCGCTGGGCATCGATCCGCGCCAGATCACGTTCAAGCGGGTCATCGACATGAACGACCGGGCCCTGCGGTCCATCGTGATGGGGCTCGGCGGCAAGAACGGCGGCGTGCCCCGGCAGGAGGAGTTCATGATCACCCCCGCCTCCGAGGTGATGGCGACGCTCTGCCTCGCCGAGGACCTGGCCGACCTCAAGCGGCGCTGCGGCGAGATCATCGTGGGATACACCTACAGCGGCGAGCCGGTCCGGGCCCGCCAGCTGAAGGCGGAAGGGGCGATGGCCGCGCTGCTCAAGGAGGCCATCAAGCCCAACCTGGTGCAGACGCTGGAGAACACCCCCGCCTTCGTCCACGGCGGCCCCTTCGCAAACATCGCCCACGGCTGCAACACGGTCGCGGCGACCCGCCTGGCGCTCAAGCTGGCCGATTACGTCATCACGGAGGCGGGCTTCGGCGCGGACCTGGGCGCGGAGAAGTTTATCGACATCAAGTGCCGCCTGGCCGGCCTGAGGCCCGACGGGGTGGTCGTGGTGGCCACCATCCGCTCGCTGAAGATGCACGGCGGCCTGAAGAAGGACGAGCTGGCCCGGGAGGACCTGGACGCCCTGCGGCGCGGCTCGGCCAACCTGCTCCGCCACCTGCGCAACGTCCGGGAGGTCTTCGGCCTGCCCGCCGTGGTTGCCATCAACCGCTTCGCCGCGGACACCGACGACGAGATCCGCCTGATCAAGGAGCTGGTGGAGGAGGCCGGCAGCACGGCCGTGCTCGCCGACGTCCACGCGCACGGCGGCGAGGGCGGTGTCGAACTGGCCCGCAGGGTAGTCGAACTGGTGGAGGAGCCGAAGGACTTCCGCTTCGTCTACGACGACGACGACAGCCTGAAGACCAAGATCGAGAAGGTGGCGACGCGCATCTACGGCGCCGACGGCGTGGACTTCAGCCGCGAGGCCAGCCGGATGCTGAAGAAGCTGCAGAGCGAGGGCTTCGGCCGTGCGCCGGTCTGCATCGCCAAGACGCAGTACTCCTTCTCCGACGACCCCAAGAAGCTGGGCGCTCCGACGGGCTGGCGGCTCACCGTGCGCGAGGTGCGGCCCAGCGCCGGAGCCGGCTTCGTCGTGGCCATCACCGGCGAGATCATGACGATGCCGGGGCTGCCTCCTGTGCCGGCGGCCGAGGGCATCGACGTCGACGAGGACGGCATGATCACCGGGCTATTCTGATGCGGCAGGTAGAAGCGAGGGCCGGGGCGAAACACTCCCCCGGCCCTGCAGCAGTTGAGGGGTGGGTGAGCGCAGCCATGTGGCAGATTCCTTGCCGGAGGCGCACCCTTGAGGTGGGCCGCCGCACACTGATCATGGGGATTCTCAATGTGACGCCCGATTCGTTCTCGGACGGCGGGCGCTGGGCAGAGCCGGAGCAGGCGGTCGCCCACGCCCTTGAGATGCTGGCGGAGGGGGCCGACATCATCGACGTCGGCGGCGAGTCCACCCGGCCCGGCCACGAGCCGGTGCCGGCGGAGGAGGAACTGCGGCGGGTCCTGCCGGTGATCCGGGCGCTGCGCCGCGCGGCACCGGACGCCCTCATCTCGGCGGACACGCAGAAGGCCGAGGTGGCCGAGGCGGCCCTGGAGGCCGGGGCGGACATGCTGAACGACATCTGGGGGCTTCAGGGCGACCCCGAGATGGTCCGCGTGGCGGCCCGGCACCGGTGCCCGGTGGTGGTGATGCACAACCAGCACGGCACGGAGTACCGCGACCTGATCCGGGACATCACCGCCTTCTTCGAGCGCTCCCTGGAGCTGGTCCGGGAGGCGGGGCTGCCGGAGGAGCTGATCATCCTCGACCCGGGCGTGGGTTTCGGCAAGACCCCGCTGCACAACCTCGAGGTGATCCAGCGGCTGGGCGAGTTCCGCCGGCTGAACCGGCCCCTGCTCCTGGGCACCTCCCGCAAGTCGACCATCGGCAAGGTGCTGGGCGGGCTGCCGCCCGAGGAACGGCTGGAGGGCACCGCGGCCACGGTCGCCATCGGGATCGCGAACGGCGCCGATATCGTGAGGGTGCATGACGTGCGCGCGATGAAGCGGGTTGCGCAGGTGGCGGACGCCATCGTGCGCCCGGGGCGCGGTGGCTTTGAGGGGTGAATGTGCGCTTGGATCGCATCGTGCTGTCGGGCATGCGCTTCTACGCCTACCACGGGGTGCTGCCCGAGGAGACGCGGCTAGGGCAGGAGTTTCTGGTCGATACTGAGCTGTACCTGGACCTGCGCGCAGCGGGGGAACAGGACGATATCCGGCAGACGGTGAACTACGGCAAAGTCTACCGCACGGTGAAGGCGATCGTGGAGGGTGCCCCCTTCCGGCTGATCGAGGCGGTGGCGGAGCGGGTGGCCGCAGAGGTGCTGGAGCAGTACCGCAACGTCAGCGCCGTCACCGTGCGCGTTCACAAGCCCCGTGCCCCGATTCCGGGCGCCTTCTCCGGCGTGATGGTCGAGATCCACCGGAGGCGGGAGCCGTGACCCGCGCCTACCTCTCGCTGGGCGCCAACCTGGGCGACCCTGAGGCGCAGCTGGCCTCGGCCCTGCGGCGCCTGGCGGACAGCCCCGGCAACCGGCTCGTGGGCGTCAGCGGGCTGTACCGGACCAGGCCGCAGGGGATGACGGATCAGCCGGACTTCCTCAACTGTGCGGCCTGCCTCGAGACGGCGGCTGATCCCCACCAGCTGCTGGTCCAGACGCAGGCGGTGGAGTCGGCCCTGGGCCGGGTCCGCACGGTGCGCTGGGGGCCGCGCACCATCGACATCGACATCCTGTTCCACGGGCGCGCCCGGCTGCAGGACGAGCAGCTGACGCTGCCGCATCCCCGCATGGCGGAGCGGGCCTTCGTGCTGGTGCCGCTGCTGGAGGTGTGGCACTCCGGGGACGGCCCGGACGGCATGCAGAGGGGCGACCTGGAGGCGATGCTGGCCCGCCTGCCCGACCAGGGGGTACGCCGTGTGCTGGACGGCGCCTCTTTCCTCCGCGAGATCGAACGGGTAGAATAGAGCAGGCAGTCCGGACGGGCGGGCGCAGCCGGAAGCACAAGGCAAGGAGGTCTGCGGGATGACCCTGAACCCGATCGCCGTCGAGGAACTGGTGCGCAGGGCGCTCATGGAGGACATCGGGCCGGAGGACCGGACCACGTCGGCGGTGGTGCCGGCGGATGCCATCTGCACCGCCGTGGTCATCGCGCGGGACGCCGGCATCCTCTGCGGCCACCCGGTGGCGGAGGCGGCCTTCCGCGCCATCGACGCCTCGCTGCGGTACGAGGCGCTGGTCGGGGAGGGCAGCGAGATCACCGCCGGGCAGGGGGTCGCCCGCATCTCCGGCCGGGCGCGGTCCGTGCTGGCGGCTGAGCGGGTGGCCCTCAACTTCCTGCAGCACATGAGCGGCATCGCCACCACCACCCGGCGCCTGGCGGAAGCCATCAAGTACTACCACGCCCGGCTGGTGGAGAGCCGCGAGACAACCCCCGGCCTCCGGATGATCGAGCGGTACGCCGTGCGGATCGGCGGCGGCCAGAACCACCGGCTCGGACTGGGCGACGCCATCGCCGTCAAGGCGAACCACCTCGCGCTGGCCGGCGGCGTGCGGGAGGCCGTGGTGGCCGCCCGGAAGAGCGCGCCGCACACGTGCCGGGTCTCGGTGGAGGTCCGGACCCTCGAGGAGCTGGAGGAGGGCCTCGATGCTGGCGCCGACATCCTCGTGCTCGTCGACATGGACGCCGAGATGCTGAAGCGGGCCGTCGAGATCACGTCGGGCCGTGCCGTGCTGGAGGCCGCGGGCGTCATCAGCCCCGCCAACCTGGTCGAGGTGGCCAAGACCGGCGTGGACATCATCGCGCTGGGCGCGCTGACGCACTCGGTAACCGCTCTGCCATTTGTTCTCGAGGTCGCACCCTGAGCGCTGCCAGAAGAATCCTGAATGTCTCTGTCGCCACCGTGGCCACGCATCGGCTATAATAGAGGTACAGGAAGGAACCGGATCCCCCAGGGCGGAACGGTGGCGGGCCTTTCCCGCAGAGAGGTGCAAGCAGGATCGGGCTGCCCAGGGGCGGAAGGGACTGTCCGAGTCTTCCCCAACGGAGGTGCTGGGGCTATCGACTCCGAACTGCAAAGCGCTTGGTATGCGGCCCGGGTCGTAGACCCGGGCCGCGCTTCGCGGTGCGCCCAGCATGGGCGCTGACTTGTTGGTGAAAGTCCAATACGGGCGAGGTGGCACCAGCCCGTTAGCCAAAGGCAAGGGCTGCCCA
>NZ_JAGGLG010000056.1 GCF_017874315.1 Symbiobacterium terraclitae
AGACAGCGCATGAAGAAGTAGGCACGATCGTTGATATCCAATCATTGGGAGTCTGCCCCTATCTCACGTGCGGTTACCCGGACAGGCTCCTAGGACATCAGCAGCCGCGTGCGGGTGACGGGAGGGGGACGCATGTTGAGGCAGACGCACCACAGCTATCGGGACGCGTATCGAGAGTCAGGCTGGTTGATCCGTCTGAACCTGATCTACCTGGCGGTGGTGCCTGCCTTCCTGGTGGGCTCCCTCGTCTACCTGTTCTGGGTTTACCTTACCATCTGATCTGAGCCGGACCGACGGGGCCGTCCCGGAGTCATTCAGGATGACTCAGGGATGGCCCTTTTGCGCGCTCAGGCGTAGCACGACGGTGCTCCCCCTCTGCGACTTTCGTGCCTCCACCGCGAAGTGTAAATTGGCGACAGTTTGAACTATGAACTAATACAAACACAAGATGCTCTAGGACAGTAAAAGGGAGATCAACCTAAGGGCAACCCGGGAGGGGATCGCCGGCCGTGCTCGGATGGGTTGCGAAGATGACGATGTTTGCGGACGGCGTCGACGCGGTGTTCTATCCCCTGGACCTGCCCGGACGGAGCGCCTGGTCCGCACTTCGCCACCGGGCCTTCTACCCGCTTCACCGCGGGGCGCAGGCCGCGGCAGCCGCCATACCTGAACTCTAGCGAGCCGCGCCCGCTGCTTCAGCAGGCCCGGGCGCAGGGACCCGCGGGGGCCTGGGGGGATCGCAGGCCGTGCTCGAATGGATTGCGATGCTGACGATGCTGGTGGACCACATCGGCGTGGTGTTCTGCCCCGGCGTCCTGTGGCTGCGGATCGTCGGACGCATCGCCATGCCGCTGTACACCTACGGCGTCGTCCGGGGATACGCGCTCACGCGGGACCGCAGGCGCTACGCCATCCGGCTCCTCGTGATCGCGCTGGCCGCTCAGCTGCCCTACCAGGCGACCTTGCCGCCATCCGTACCGTTCCAACTCAACATCGTCTTCGGTTTCCTCATGGGCATCGGGGTATTCGCCGGGCTGGACGCCGCCCCGCACTGGGTGGAGCGGCTGGCCCGCCGGCCTGTTCCCGTGCTGGTCCGGGCCCTGCAGGGCGCCCTGCTGGCCCTGGCCTTCGCCCTGCTCTGGATCGTGCCCGTGAGCTACGGGATCTACCTGCCGGCCCTGCTCCTGCTCTACCGGTACGCGCAGCGGAAGTGGGTCCTCGTGCCGGGGCATACTGCGTTCAACGCGTTCATCTTCTCACCTTGGGACATACAGGGGCTCAGCCTGCTCAGCACCATCCTGCTCATCCTGCCTGTGCGCTATCCGCCCCTGCGGAAGGGCCGCTGGTTCTACCGGGCCTTCTACCCGCTTCACCTCGCGGTGCTGACCGCCGTGCACGCAGCGCTGGCGAGCGGAGCTTGAACCCAGCGCGCAAATCGGCCCGGGCGGAGGGGTTCCGCCCGGGCTGTTGCCTGCACTCGCGCTGAGCGACCGGTGCGGCAACCAGGGTTTCCGACTTACCTGGTGCCCGACTGATTCTCGTTGTTGGTGCGGTTGCGACCGGCCTGATTCGTCCGGCCGGCCTCGTTCCCGTCCGCCATCGCCGCGGCCCCGAGGCCGCCCGCCACTGCACCTGCGGCGGTCCCCAGGGGACCGGCCACGGAACCCAGGGCGGCCCCGGCTGCGGCACCGCCGAGCCCGGCGGCACCCTGAGCCATCGTGGTGCCGGCGCCCTGCGCGTTGGCAGTACCGCCGGCTCCGGTACCAGCGGTCTCACCCGTCCGTGCGCGCTTGTTGTTCTGCTTCTCCTCTGCCATGTCGTTGCCCCTTTCGCAAGTTGGTACGAACCTACTATGCGTTTGGGGTTCGGCCCTTATGCGCACGGGCGGCCGCATCTTCACGCCGGCGGGATGTCGACCGGGCCCTGCAGCAGCTGCGAGAGCACCAGCGAGGCTGCGCCCGCCACCAGGAAGCCCTCGCCCAGGGTCGAGCGGCGGATGCAGACCTGCTGGCTGAGCACGGAGAACGCCCGTGACCGGCCCAGCTCCACCGCCCGGTTCAGCACCAGGTCGCTCTGCTGCGCCAGCCGCCCGGCCAGCACGATCAGTTCGGGATTGTACATGTTCACAGTGTTGGCGATGGCAATGCCCAGGATGCGACCGCACTCGTCCAGGAGGTCGATGGCGAGCCGGTCGCCGTTTTCCGCCGCAGCGAGCAGTTCTGCCGAGCCGATCTCACCGGCGCCGGCCAGCTGGCTCTCGACCCCGCGCCGCATCAGCTCGTGCGCCTTGCGCCCCAGGGCGAAGCCGGAGGCGATGGCCTCGACGCAGCCGTAGTTGCCGCAGCTGCAGCGGGGCCCGTCCAGGTCGATGGTCATGTGGCCGATTTCGCCTGCACCGCCCACGCTGCCCCGGTAGAGGCGGCCGCCGACCGTCATGCCCGCACCGATGCCATCGTCCACGATGATCAGAATCAGGTCGCGCACCGACTGGCCGGCACCGAACCAGACCTCGCCCAGAGCGGCCGCGTTGCCGTCCTTCTCCACCACCACCGGCAGCCCGGTTGCCTCCTCCAGCATCGCCCGCAGGGGCACCGACCTCCAGCCGTGCAGGTTGGGCGGGGTGAGCAGCACTCCCTCCGTGCTGTCCAGCGGCCCGGGCGCCGCGACGCCAAGGCCCGCAACCCGGTCGCGGCGGACGCCGGCCCGCTCCAGCACCCGGTCGACGCCACGGGCAATCCGCTCCACAACGGCCGAGGGCTGGTCGGTGGGCCGCATCGGCAGATCGGCCCGCGCCACCAGGGTGCCCACCAGGTTGAAAAGCCCCACCACCAGCTTGGCGCTCTGCAGCTCGCACCCCAGCACGTAGCGGGCGTCCGGCTTCAGCGTCAGCAGCACCGGTTTCCGCCCTCCCGAGGACGTGCCGAGCCCCACCTCCTGAACCAGCCCCTCAGCCATCAAGTCGTTCACGGCATTGGTGACGGTCGTGAAGTTGAGGCCGGTGATCCGCTTCACGTCCGCCCGCGAGATCGGCCCCTTGCGCCGGATCAGGTCGAGCACCAGGAAACGATTCAGCTCCCTGATCAGGTCGCTGTTGCCGGTTACCACACGCGGTTTCGCCACGCTCCCCACCACCCAAGGACGTCGCGCCTCACGCGGCCGCCCGCCGGTCCGGCGGCTCGGCGTCACCCCCGCTGTGGGCGCCATCTCCTGTTCCATCAAATCATTTTAAGACAAAAGGGTCAAGAATTCCCCCCTACGGCGATCACGCGGCAGGACTTCCCGGCACCAGGGCGAAGAAGTCCGGAGATACTCTAAGCAATAGACAAAGGTGGGTCACACCACCCTGGCGCCAAAGGAGGAGGTCGCATGTCTGACCGCTGGAAGACCAGTCTGGGCATCTGGGCCTTCGGCCCCACCGCCACCCGCTTCATGCCGGGCGGGTATCACCCGGAGGCGGCCGCGCAGGACACCGTCGAGAAGGTGAAGCGGGCCGTGGACGGCCTCGGGCCCCTCATCGACGGCTACGAGTTCCACTACGAGACGGAGATCGACGAGCGGAACGCGCCCCGCATCCAGGAGGTGCTGGGCAAGGATCACGACATCTACACGATCTGCTACGGCCTGGTGCCGAACCCCCGCTTCCAGCTCGGCGCGCTCTGCAACCCCGACGCCGCGCTGCGCCGGGAGGCCGTGGACCACATCAAGCGGGGCATCGACCTGGCGGCGGCCGTGGGCGCGAAGTTCATCTACTGGCCGGGCAACGAGGGCTACAACTACCCGTTCCAGCGCGACTACGCCACCACCTGGCGCCACTTCCTCGCGGGCATCCAGGAGTGCGTCGAGCACGCCAACGCGCGGAAGGTGACGTTCCTCCTGGAGCACAAGAACTCCGAGCCGGCCATGAAGATCCTGATGCGCAACATCGGCATGGTACTCTACATCATCAAGAAGCTCAAGGAGATGGGGACCGACACCAGCTATCTGAAGGTGAACATGGACTGGCAGCACCTGATCATGAACGGCGAGAACCTCGCCGAGTACGGCGCCCTGCTCATGTCCGAGGGCCTGATGGGCCACCACCATGCCAACTCGGGCTGGGGCTCCTTCGACGACGACAACATCGTGGGCACCCAGTTCATCGAGCAGCAGATCGACCTGCTGCGCGAGCTCCTCAAGGGCGGCTACGGCCAGAACGGCGAGCGCATCGGATTCGACCTCTTCCCCTACACGGAGGACCCGGTCGCTGCGGTGCGGGCCTCGGTGATGAACCTGGAGTTCATGCTGGAGGTGGCCCGGCGCATCGACGATGCCGAGCTCGAGGCGGCCAAGGCCAGGGCGGACGCCGTGGGGGCTTACCGGGCTGTCTGGCGGGCGCTCGGCCTCACCGAGGAGTTCGAGCGGCAGGTCTACGCCAAGTACAGCAAGCGCTAAGCGGCCATGCAGGAGATCTACATCGGCATCGACATCGGGACCGGCGGGGCACGGGTCCTGGCGGTGGACCGGGCCGGCAGGGTAGTCGCCCAGGCCACGCAGGAGTACCCGCTGCTGACCCCGCGTCCTGGCTGGACCGAGCAGGACCCGGCAGACTGGTGGGCGGCGACGGCGGCCTGCCTGCGCCGGGTTACCGCCGAGGTCGGTCCCGGTCGCGTACGGGGCGTCGGCCTCACGGGCCAGATGCACGGGTCGGTCTTCCTGGATGACCGGGGCCAGGTGGTCCGCCCCGCCCTCCTGTGGAACGACCAGCGTACCCAGGCCCAGTGCGACGAGATCACGGTGCGCGTCGGCACGGACAGGCTGCTCGCGCTGGCCGGAAACCGGGCGCTGACCGGCTTCACGGCGCCGAAGCTCCTCTGGCTGCGCCAGCACGAGCCTGACGCGTACGCCCGCGTGCGCCACCTGCTGCTGCCCAAGGACTACCTGCGCTACCGGCTCACGGGCGAGTTCGCCACCGACGTCGCCGACGCCTCGGGGACGCTGCTGCTGGACGTGGCGGCACGCCGCTGGAGCGAGCCCATCCTCGAGGCGCTCGAGATCGACCCGGCCATCCTGCCCCGCCTGGCCGAGGGCCCGGAGGTGACCGGCTTCGTGACGCCGCCGGCGGCCGCCGAGACCGGTCTCCCCGCCGGCACGCCCGTGGTGGGCGGCGGCGGCGACCAGGCGGCCAACGCCGTGGGCGTCGGCCTGGTGACCGAGGGCGCAGCCTCCCTCGCCCTGGGCACCTCCGGGGTCGTGTTCGCGGCATCCGGCCAGCCCGGACACGTGCGCAACGGCGCAGGCCCAGGTGAGGCCGTCGCACCTCCCGGGCTGCCGGAGGACTCGCTCTCCACCATCCACTCCTTCTGCCACGCCGTGCCCGGCATGTGGCACGTCATGGGCGTGATGCTCTCCTCCGGCGGCTCCCTGCGCTGGCTGCGGGACGCCCTCTACGCCCGGGAGGCGGCGGAGGACCGCCAGGCCGGCCGGGAGCCGTACGACCGCGTCACCGGGGAGGCGGCCACGGTTCCCGCCGGCGCCGAGGGGCTGCTCTTCCTGCCCTACCTCACCGGCGAGCGCGTGCCGTACCCCGACCCCAGCGCCCGGGGCGCCTTCGTCGGCCTGGGACTGCAGCACACCAGGGCACATGTGGCCCGGGCCGTCATGGAGGGCATCGCGTTCGGCCTGCGGGACAACCTGGACCTCGTCCGCGCCCTGGGGGTCGGGGTGGCCGAACTCCGCATCACCGGCGGCGGATCCCGGTCGCCGCTCTGGCGCACCATCCTGGCCGCCGCACTGGGCGTGCCGCTGCGGCGCATGGCCGTGGACGAGGGCCCGGCCTTCGGCGCGGCCATCCTCGCCGCGGCCGGCACCGGCGCATACCCGGACGTGGCCTCGGCCTGCGCCGCGATGATCCGCACCGGGGATGCCGTCCCCGTGGACCCCGACCTCGCGGCCCGGTATGCCGAGCTGCTCCCCGTCTTCCGCCAGTGCTATGCGCAGTTGAAGACCGTTTTCCCCCAACTCGCTTCGTAGCACCTCGGCCAAGGCCGTTCAGGCTTGCCGCTGAATAGAGTAGGGGCTGGCCTTTCGACCAACGCCCCCTCGTCAAACCGGACGTGCAGTTTTCCCGCATCCGGCTTCCGCCGGTCGTAGCCCTACAACAGGGAGTGAGTCGTCATCCCCCGTTGCCGGGGTGCAGATTTCACGCCTGATGGGCTAGAGGGTAAGCAGGGATACCAACCCGAGTGCTTCCAGGCGTTCATTCGAAAGCACACTGTTGGCTTTGTAGCTGCGGTGTGCTTTTCGCTTGAGCCAGATGGACCGGATTCGCATCCGGATCCACTGGTCGAGCGCCTCGAAGCGTCCTTTCATGTGTCCGAGTCGAAAGTAGTTGCCCCATCCCCGGATCAGCGGGTTGAGGTTGGCAATTACCTCCTTCAGGGTAAGGTGCGTCTGCCGGGGCGTGAGTTCCCTCACTCG
>NZ_JAGGLG010000057.1 GCF_017874315.1 Symbiobacterium terraclitae
GTGAGCCTGCCGCTCGACACGCCCAACGAGTTCCAGGGGCTGAGCGCCACCTCGGTCTCGTTCTCGGTGAGCGCCGAGCAGGTCCGGAACAACCCATAACGCCCTGACGGTGCGAGGCCCCGGGGCCGCCGCGCGGCGGCTCCCGGGCCTCGTTCTGCCGAGGGGCCACCCCACGGGCCGATGTGGCCTTTATCGTTCATGCCGCGTAATCCGCGCGGGCGAGCGGGCGCCCGCCCCGCCGCGCCCGTGCGTGCCCCGCGGGCCAGGACGGAAGGCTTCTGCCCTGCTCACGGCGAGCGGGGGTCCGGCTGCTGCAGGCTCACCCAAATGGGTGATTTTTACAAACTCGATTGAAAACGCCCAATATTGCGGGTTACATTGGCACCGGATCCGTAAGTTTCTCGCAGGAACTGGGGGGGTATTGAATGGGTGTAGCGAAGAGGATCCTGTCCAGTCTGGTCACCGCATCCATGCTGGTCTCGATAGTTTCCGGCCTGGCGCTGGCCAACTCGCCGGACCTGCCGGAAAGGGAGGCGCCGCGGGCACCTGTTGCAGAACGCGCCACACCAGGATCGCAGGAGTCCAAGGAGGAGCGCAGGGCAGAACTTGAGGCAACGGGCAAGGAGCTGCAGAGGGCAGCGGACGTCCTGAAGGATGGCCTCCGCCAGTACTTCGTCGAGCTGGAGGCGCCGTCCGGGGTCGAGATGCAGGTCCAGGCCCGCCAGAAGGGCCTGCTCAGGCAGGACCTGCGCTCGCACCTGAACAGCATCGAGCGGGAACAGCGGGATGTCATCCAGGCCATCCGGTCGCTGAAGAAGAGCAACGGCAAGATCGAGGTCCTGTACCAGGTCAGGAACGTGCTGAACGGCATCGTGGTGCGCACGAACGAGGCCGGGGCTGAGCAGATCCGCGCGCTTCCCGGCGTCAAGTCCGTCTCCGTGATGCAGCTCCACGAGCGCGCCCATACCGGCTCCGTGCCGCTCATCGGCGGACCGGAGGTGTGGCAGAGCTTCGGCGTCCTCGGCGAAGGCATCAAGGTCGCCGTGATCGACACGGGCATCGACTACCTGCACACCAACTTCGGCGGGCCCGGCACGCCTGAGGCCTACGAGCTCGACACCACGACGCTGAATGAGTACTTCCCCAACGCCAAGGTGGCCGGCGGCTGGGACTTTGCCGGCGACGACTACGACCCGCGCTACGACGAGACGAGCATTCCGCAGCCGGACCCGAACCCGCTTGACTGCCCGGCGTACCTGGGCGGCGGCCACGGCACGCACGTGGCGGGCACGATCGCCGGCTACGGCGTGAACGCGGACGGGTCCACCTACCGTGGGCCATATGACCGCACTATTCCTATGGATTCCCTGCGCATCGGCCCCGGCGTCGCGCCGCTGGCTGAGCTGTACGCCCTGCGGATCTTCGGCTGCGACGGCCCGACCGGCCTGACGATCCAGGCGCTGGATTGGATCGTTGACCCCAACGGCGACGGCGATTACTCCGACCGGATGGACGTCGCCAACCTCTCGCTGGGCTCCCCCGTGGGCGGTCCGGATGATCCCACCGCCCGCGCGGCCAACAATGCCGCCCTGGCGGGCGTCCTCCTCGCCATCGCCGCCGGCAACGAGGGCGACGTCTACTACGTCATGGGCAGCCCGGGCTCTGCGACCCGCGCCGTGACGGTTGCGGCTCAGGTGGATGCGCGTGAGACCCTGGACATGTTCCGTGTCGACTCGCCCGCATCCATCTCCGGCCTCTACCCCGGCACCGTGGGGCAGAACTACAACTGGGCGGCCGTGACCGAGCCGGTGACGGCCCCGGTCGTCTACGACCCGGACAATCCTGCCGGCTGCAACCCGTGGCCCGACGGTGCACTGGATGGCAGGATCGTCCTTGTCGACTGGGTGCCGCCCGGTGCGTCCACCTATCCCTGCGGCTCCGCAGCCCGGGCGAATAACGCCGCCGCGGCCGGAGCGGTCGGCATCATCATGGCCGACAGCGAGCCCTACCTCACCGTAGCCATCGCCGGCAACGCGCTCATCCCCAGCATCCTCACCGTCAGCACGGCCGGGGACGCCATCAAGTCCGAGCTGGGCAGCGGCGTGGTCGCCACCCTGAGCAGCGAGTGGCTCGGCGCGGGCAAGGAGGACGTGCCCGAGCGGAACGACACCATGGCCGACTTCAGCTCGCGCGGCCCCGTCCTCGGCAACCGCCTGAAGCCGGACATCTCGGCGCCGGGGTACACGATCTACTCGGCCATGTCGGGCACCGGGACGCTGGGCGTCTCCAGTAACGGCACCTCCATGGCCGCACCGCACATGGCGGGCGTGCTGGCTCTCCTCCGGGAGAAGAACCCTGACTGGACCGTGGAAGAGATCAAGGCCCTGGCGATGAACACCGCGGGCCACGACCTGTTTGATGAGGTGACCGGTGAGCGTTACGGCCAGTCCCGTGTGGGCGCCGGCCGGGTGAACGCGGCCCGGGCCATCGGGCAGGAGGTCGTCGCCTTCAGCGCCGACGATCCGGGTGCGGTCAGCGTCTCCTTCGGCGCCCTGGAGGTGGTGGGGACCCAGACCTTCGAGCGCCGGGTCAAGGTGGTCAACCACGGCGACCGGGCGGTCACCTACCGGCCCAGCATCGACATGTACGTGGAGATCCCTGGCCTGGAGTACAGCTTCCCCGACGGGGACGTGACGGTGCCGGCCGGCGGCTCCGCCACCTTCCGGGTACGGCTGACCGCGGATGCCTCCCAGATGCTGGCCACCCACGACCCGACGGTCTCCGAGACCCAGTTTGGCTACCCCCGCGTGTGGCTCCCCGAGCACAGCGGCGTCATCCTGCTGAAGCCGGTGAACAGCGTATCCGGCGCCAAGGCGACGCTGCGGGTGCCCGTCTACGCCACCGCCCGGCCGGCGGCGGACGTCCGGATGGAGGACGAGAGCGTCACCTACACGTCCAATGCGGTCTATGACGTCCTGCCCATGACCGGCACCGGCCTCGCCACCGGCGGTTTCTCCCGCTACGACTACAACGCCATCGTCACCCCCTTCGAACTGCAGCACGTCGGCACCGTGCAGAGCCTGGACAAGGCCTCCGGCATCGGGGCCAGCGCCATCTCCGGCGCGATCCAGTACGCGGGTGTGACCACGGACTCGCTCGCTGTCCGGAGCTGGGGGCTGCCGCTTTACCTGAGCGAGCTCTACTTCGGCATCGTCGCCCACGCGGACTGGTCGACGCCCCTGTACGAGGTCATGTTCACTGTCGAGGTGAAGCCTGAGGGCAGCGATCAGATCTACACCCTCGAACACGGCGGGGCCGCCTTCCTGGTCGGTGGCAACGTTGAGCTCTCCGACATTCCGCTTGTGTGCACCGTATACGGCTGCGACATCAGCGCCAACGGCTTCAGTCCCACGGTGCAGACCGGTGTCTTCAACAACAACGTGATCATCCTGCACGCCTTTGCGGACGAACTGGGTCTCAGCAACACGCGCACCCGCTTCCAGTGGCGCGTCGTGTCCGAGCACTGGGAGTACGGCGTAATCGATGAGACGCCCTGGTACACCTACGACTACGCCAACCCCGGGCTCGACTTCACCGACGGCGCCGAGGGCCAGCCCACGTACTTCGCCGATCCGGGTCGCGGCATCCCGGTCGCCTTCAACCGGGCCGCCTA
>NZ_JAGGLG010000058.1 GCF_017874315.1 Symbiobacterium terraclitae
TTGTAGGGCTACGACCGGCGGAAGCCGGATGCGGGAAAACTGCACGTCCGGTTTGACGAGGGGGCGTTGGCCGAAAGGCCAGCCCCTACTCTATTGTCAAGCCGTAATGCGGGCAGACCAGAGGTTCCGCACCCGGCCGCCATCGAGCCGGAAAGCCCGTATCCCTCACGAGCCGATGCGCACCAGCCGGCAGCGCCAGTCGCCGCCGGGCGCGTGCACGGTCACCTCGTCCCCCGGGCGGGCGCCCTTCACCGCCTGCACCAGCGGGGAGGCCCAGGAGACCAGCCCGCGGCCGGGGTCTGCGGTGTTGGGGGGCACCACCTGATAGGTCTCCTCGCCGAACTCGTCGGCGATGGTGAACAGGTCCCACACCCGCAGGGTGCCCAGGTCGGGCGCGCCGTCGGCCAGGTTGCTGTCGGCCAGCCACCAGAGCGCGAGGCAGGCGGCGTCCAGGGCGTGCACGTCGCCCGGCACCGTCCCGAAGGCGCGGCGCACGACCTCCTGCCGCACCGCGGGGCCGTTCACCTGCTTCCGCCCCAGCACCCGGGTGAACAGCCGCCGCTGCAGCTGCTCCGGCGTCACCTCCACCCAGGGCACGGTCAGCACCCGCCTGAGGGGCTCCACCTGGTCCATGTCCAGCGCGTCCTCGACGACCACCACGTCGACGTGCGCGATCCGCTCGAGGATGCGCAAGGCATCGCGCTCCGAGCCGCATCCCAGCGGCTCGTATCCCCTGCTCAGAAACCAGCCCGTCCGCTTGCCCGGATCGAGCCCCAGCACGTTTACCGTCAAAGCCACTCACCATCCTGTGGGCGAAGTGCCGTGATCCGCGCGGCAGGCATCCGGCCATCCATGGGATGAGACGGCGGGTGATCCATGGGTCAGATCGCCGCGATCACTGCCGGTGATTTTTCGGGCATGTCCCCGGTGATGCATGTCACGGATTAGCCGATGCATGAAACTTACAATAGCCGCGACCATGGTACCCAATCGATCGAGGGGATACCACCAAGCAATAATAATGCCGCTGCCTGTGGGGCGCGGCAAGGGGGCTGAATCATGGGCAAGCGATTGGCACTGGTTTCTGCGGTACTGGCAATCGCTGCGCTGATCGTGGGCACGGTGGCCTTCATGGGGAACCGGGCCGGCGGCGAGCGGATTGCGGAGCTGGCGGGGGAGGTGGAGGACCTGGCCCGCGCGGTGGAGCCGCCGCGCACCTTCGCACCGGCGAAGGAAGGCGCGGCGGACATCCGGAAGGCCGCGACGGACCTGCCCGGCCCGGTGGGGCGGCGGGAGCCCGCGCACGTGAAGGTCGAGCTGGAGACGGTGGAGCTGGACGGCGTGCTGGCCGACGGCACCACCTACACCTACTGGACCTTCAACGGGACCGTCCCCGGGCCGTTCCTGCGGGTGCGGGTCGGCGACACCGTTGAGCTGACGTTGAAGAACCACGAGAGCTCCATGAACATCCACTCCATCGACCTGCACGCGGTGACCGGCCCCGGCGGCGGCGCCGCCTCGACGCAGGTGGCCCCGGGCGAGGGCAAGACCATCACGTTCAAGGCGCTCAACCCCGGGCTCTACATCTACCACTGCGCCTCGCCGCACATCCCGACGCACATTGCCCAGGGGATGTACGGGCTGATCCTGGTGGAGCCCGAGGAGGGGCTGCCGCCGGTGGACCGGGAGTTCTACGTGATGCAGGGCGAGATCTACGCGGCCGGCCGGCACACCGACGGCGGGCACCAGCCCTTCGACGGCGACCGGATGTACCGGGAGCAGCCCAACTACGTGGTCTTCAACGGCGCCTTTCAGGCGCTGACGGGCGACCAGACGATGAAGGCGAACGTGGGCGAGCGCATCCGGCTCTACGTGGGCAACGCCGGGCCCAATCTCGCCTCCTCGTTCCACGTGATCGGCGAGATCTTCGACGTGGTCTACGCCGAGGGCGGCACGACCCAGGAGCGGGACATCGGCGTGACGCTGATCCCCGCCGGCGGGGCGACCATCGTGGAGTTCACCGCCGAGGTGCCCGGCCGCTACACGCTTGTGGACCACTCCATCTCCCGGGCCATCGACAAGGGAGCGGTGGGCTTCATCGACGTGGAGGGTCCCTTGGACAGCTCGATCTATCACGACCCGGCCGGCCACCCGATGCCGGGGACCGGAGGCCACTAGGGCAGGGATACCGCCCCGCCCGTCGAATCCGACGTAAGAGATGAACTGTCGCGGCGGAGAAGGGGCGGTTTGCCTACTGTGAAGACATTCGGACTCTTCCTTGCGATCTCGTGGCTCCTCCGGACGACCGAGGGCCGGCTGCTGCTGCTGCTCCTGGTGCTCTGGTACCTGGACAACCGGTACTTCGGCATCGTGGCGGCGCTGATGGCCCCCATCCACCACCAGCGGCGCATCGCCAGCCTGCGCCAGACGGTTCAGGTGAACCCTTCGGACGTGCGTGCCATGGTGGAGCTGGGCGAGCACTACCTGCGCAGCGGCCGGTTCCAGGCGGCGGCGGAATACCTTGAGCGGGCGTTCGACCGGGGCGAGGACAGCGCCCGGGCGCACTACCTGCTGGGCGGTGCCCTGGTGAAGCTGGGGCGCCTCGAAGAGGGGCGCGAGCGCCTGGAGAAGGCCCTGGTCCTGCAGCCCAACGTGGCCTACGGCGAGCCCTACCTCTTCCTGATCGAGGAGGCCGCAGCCCGGGGCGACGCGGGCCGCGTCGCCGAACTGGTGGCCGAGTTGGAGCAGTTCGAGAGCGTCGAGATCCTCACCCGGGCCGGCCACCTGTGCCGGCAGGCCGGGCAGGCGGAGCTGGCCCGCAGGCTCTTTGCGGAGGCCGTCCAGAACTATCAGTACATCCCGGCCAAGATGCGACGGCGTGAGCGGCGCTGGCTCTGGCGGGCCCGCCTCGGGCAGATGCAGACACGGTGAGGTGTTCGGTTCGACTGGGCCCCTGGTCCGGTGGGCTTGTCGCTCATGCGACTGCGTCCCGCCTGCCCGGGGCCCTTGTGTTCATAAAACGCTGTGAGCCACGGCCAGTTCGGAGATGGCTCATCGCGTTACCACAGACAGACGGCCAGGGGTAGCCCCTGGCCGGTTCACACGCACTCAAGGTGAAGGCGCCCTCTCATGTGAGGCCGCTGCTCAGCCCTGGTAGACGGGGAGTGGGCGCCGAAATATGGGGAAATTCTCCCTGTATTTTTCACCAAATGCAGGGAAATCCTCCCCCTATCTCCCCGCTTAGGGCGGCGGTCGGCGCCTCAAGCCCGCCGAACCGGCCGTCGGAAAGCGTTTTCGACGGGATACGTCAGCATTCGACTGAGAGTTGGGCGAGGCCAAGTTTACATAACGAAAATACGGGGAGAATCTCCCTGCATTCCGTGAAAACTACGGGGAGATTTTCCCTGTATTTCCCCGGAAGCGACTGACCATGGGGAGCCACGGACCAAGGAGAAGTGGCTGGCACTGTCAGGGCAGAGCGGCCGGGGCGTATGGCACCGACACTTAAGGGAACCCGCAAGGGGCGCCCGTAAGTGTATACAACCTGAGAAGGGGCTGTCCCAAAAGTCATCGAGGATGACTTAGGGACAGCCCCCTTTTCTTTTTGTCTAAATACAAAAGAAGCCGCCCTTCTGTTACAATG
>NZ_JAGGLG010000059.1 GCF_017874315.1 Symbiobacterium terraclitae
TTAGGCACGCCGCCAGCGTTCGTCCTGAGCCAGGATCAAACTCTCCGTTGAAAAGTTTGCTTGGCTCCCTTGGAGTCGTCGACTCGCAGGCTTCCTCTCTGCACTGTCTAGTTTTCAAGGTTCGAGATCTCGCCGCCGTCAAGTGACAGCTTGATCAGTTTACCACGTCCATCGGGCTGGCGTCAACCGTTCAGATCTTGCCAGCGGAACCGGCGGTCCGTGATGCGCCGCCCTGTCGCAGGGTCGGACGCTTAGTCTAGCCGAGAGCGGCGCACCGCGTCAACAACCAATCTCTGGTGGAGCACCTGCACGCTCCCTCGACTTGCGCCGCTCGGTGGCGGCGTTAGCTATCTTACGACGCGCGCCGCACTCCGGTCAACACCCCAAAAGCGCCATTGGCCGCATCCGGAATCTTGCGGCGATCAGTCCCCACCGCCCGCGCCCGAGCCACCCCGCCAGTAGGCGTACTGACGGGCCAGCCGGCGGATGCGGGAGTCGACCCGGTCGAAGAGGCTGCCTGCCGTGTAGCGCCCGTCCGCGCCCCGCTCGCCCGCCGGCAGGCCGGTCAGCAACTCGATGCCTTCCTCGATCGTGTCGATCGCCCACACGTGGAAGCGGCCCTGCTCGACGGCAGCGACCACGTCGTCGGTCAGCATCAGGTTGTGGAGGTTCTGCCGCGGGATCACTACGCCCTGGCGACCGGTCAGCCCCAGCTCGGCGCAGACCCGGAAAAAGCCTTCGATCTTCTCGTTCACGCCGCCGATCGGCTGGATCTCCCCGCGCTGGTTGACCGATCCCGTCACGGCGATGGACTGGTCGACGGGGACGTCTGCCAGCGCCGAGAGCAGCGCGATCAGTTCGGCCACGGAGGCGCTGTCCCCGTCGATGGGCATGTAAGACTGCTCGAATGTGATGGAGGCCGAGAACGCCAGGGGCTTGTCCTGGCCGAAGCGGTCGCCCAGGTAGCCGGTCAGCGTCAGCAGCCCCTTGTCGTGGATCTGTCCCGACAGGGCGACCTCCCGCTCGATGTGCAGCACGCCCTTTTGCCCTATGAAAACCCGGGCGGTGATCCGGCGCGGCGACCCGAACCGGTAGTCGCCCCGCTGCATGACCGTAAGGCCGTTCACCTGGCCCACGACCCGCCCCGAGACGTCGATGAGCAGCGTCCCCCGGCGGATCTGCTCCAGCAGGTGGCGCTCCGGCAGCGATGAGCGCTCGGCCTTGGCCTGGATGGCCTGGTGGACGTGCTGTGCATCCACCACCGGACTGCCCTCGAGGGCGGCCCAGGCGTCCGCCTCGTAGATGACCTCGACCACTTCATTGAACCGAGCCGAAAGCTTGGTCTGGTCCTCGCTGAGGCGGTGGCTGTGGCTCAGCACCTGTGCCACGCCCGCTGCCGTCATGTCCCGCAGCCGCTCACGGCGGCAGACCCTGGCGATGAAGCCGGCATAACCGGCCACGTTCTGCTCGTTGGCCTCCATGGCCACCTCGAACTCCGCGCGGAACTTGAACTGCTTCCGGAAGGACTCGTCCACCGCGTAGAGCGCGTGGTAGAGTTGGGCGCTGCCGATCAGGATCACCTTCAGGTTGAGCGGGATCGGCTGCGGGCGGAGCAAGGCGACCGGCAGCAGGCGGTTCTCCGCCCCCGGCGCCTCGATGCGGGCCTCGCGCATGGAAAGCGCTCGCTTCAGCGCGTCCCAGGCCGTCGGGCTGGCCAGCACGTCCGCGGCCTGCAGGATCAGGTAGCCGCCATTGGCGCGGTGGACCGCGCCGGCCTTGATCTGCAGGTGGCGGTTGCCGGGCTCGTCGTCCTCCGCGACGTACTCGGCCTTGCCGAACAGGTTCACGTAAGTCGGGTTCGGCTCAATCACCACCGGGGCGCCGCCTGCCGGATCGTTCGCGACGAGCAGGTTCACCCGGAACCGGGCGAAGGGGTCGGCCGGACGGCGGCGGCGCAGGGGCAGTCCGGCATCTGCGTCGGCGTCCGCCGCCCCGCGGGACGGGATCGCGGGGTCGATCAGCTCAACCGCCATGCGGTTGAGCCAGGCAGCCAGCGCCGGGATCCCCGGGAACCGCGCCTTGAGCCCCTCGATCATCGGGCTCAGCGCGCCCCCGGTGACCTCGCGGTCCAACCGCTGCAGTTCGGCCCGTACCGCCTTCTCGACCTCCCAGGCCCGACGGCTGGCCTCCGCCACGGCCCGCTGGATCTCCTTGGCCCGCGCCGTGATCTCCCGCCGCTCCTCGGCGGAGAGCGAGTCGAACTCCTCGCCGGTCATCGGCTGCCCGTTGCGCAGCGGAACGGGCACGATGCCGTGGTCGGTGTGCGTAAGGCCGAAGTCGTGGGCGCTGGCCAGCTGCTCCAGCTCCAGCATCGCCTGCTCCGTCTGCTGCTGGGCGGCCCGGAGGAGCTCGTCGCGGCGGCCCTGATGCTCGGGGCCCGCGATCGCCCGGGCCGCGATGCGCTGCGCATCGGAGATGATCTCCTCCATGGCCTTGACCAGGCTGGTCCCGGTGCCGGGCGGCAGCGCGATGGCCAGCGGCTCGTCAGGACGGTCGAAGTTGTGTACGTAGACCCAGTCCTGGGCAGGGGGTTCACCTGCTGCCCGGGCGCGGACCAGCGAGGAGGTGTAGCTCGTCTTGCCCGTGCCCGCCGGCCCTGCAACGTAGATGTTGTACCCGGGACTGCGCAGGGACAGGCCGAAACCCAGCGCGCGCACGGCCTGCTCCTGGCCCACAAGCCCCTCCAGTTCGGGGAGCTCGGCGGTGGTGGCGAACCCGAGCCGGCCCGGATCCCACGTTCTGCGCAGCTGGCTTGCTGCGACGGCGAGCCGCGTCCGCATCCGTGCTCACTCCCCCGTTCCGCAGTCTTGTGTAGAATATTTAGCCCTCACCCTTCGCGATCCTCTCGGGTGCCGCACGGCTGTGCACAGGTGCGGGCGAACGCGCCCGCGGCCCCGACAGCCTGATAACCTGCACGGCCCGCGGTCTGTCGCCGGCCGTCGGGCTGCACCGTCGCCCAGGGCGGTCGACAGGCGGAAGCAATCGGGGTAAACTCCATGAGGCTTCGTTCGTCGGAAGGAGAGGAACATGTACCGGATCGCAGCAGTCGACTCGCTGGCATTGGCCCAGCGCCTCTGTGCCCTCGAGACGGCGGGCACGCCCGTCCCCTCCCCCGGCGCATGGCTGGAAGAGGGCAACATCGGGTTTGCCGCACTCGACGAGAACGGGCCTGTCGGCGGGATCCTCCTCACCCCCTGCCGCCAGATTCTGAATCACGTGCAGAAGTACCGCACGGAGTGGTTCTACGTGCACCCCGACCACCGCAACCGGGGCCTGGGCCGGCAACTGGCCGAGGCCGCGGCCGCCGAGGCATGCCGGCACGGCGCCACCACCATCCTGGTTGCGGTCCACCCGGACAACCAGCACGGCCTCACCTGGTCAGAGTCGCTGCCCCGGGTGGATGGCCTCGGCTTCGTCGTCTCGCTGGATCGCTGCGGCCTGCAGTGATCGAATGAAGGGGGCCGTCCCAAAAGCAGGTTGCTCTGCTGGGACGGCCCCGTTCCTTTTCGTTCGAATTGGGTTTTTCAGGTAGTCAATCGACCATCTTGC
>NZ_JAGGLG010000060.1 GCF_017874315.1 Symbiobacterium terraclitae
TGTAGGGCTACGACCGGCGGAAGCCGGATGCGGGAAAACTGCACGTCCGGTTTGACGAGGGGGCGTTGGCCGAAAGGCCAGCCCCTACTCTATTCCACCGCACAGATCCCGATCCCGAGTGCCCTGTTTCAAGACTGAAGGATTTAACTATTCCGGCGCCGAATCCGTTGCGAGATGGATCGGGCCCGGGCTTGTCCCGGGCTGGGTCCGCACGAGTTTCGGCAAGGGGGAGCGGAGCATGCGGTTTCGGGATCGGGTGGCCCTCATCACCGGTGGGGGGCGGGGCATTGGCGCCGCCACGGCGCAGCTGCTCGCCCGGCAGGGGGCTGCGGTGGCGGTGACGGACGTGGACGCGGGGCCGGCGGAGGAGATTGCAGCCGGGATCCGCGCCGAAGGCGGGCGGGCGCTGGCCACCGCCTGCGACGTGACCGACCGTGCCCAGGTCGAAGCGGCCGTGGCGCAGGCCGTGGCCGAGTTCGGCCGGCTGGACATCCTGGTCACCTGCGCCGGCATCATCCGCGACAACCTGATCCACAAGCTCACCGACGACGACTGGGACGGGGTGATCAACACCCACCTGAAGGGCACCTTCCTCGCCGTGCAGGCGGCCCAGCGGCACATGGTGGCCCGGCGCTATGGCAAGATCGTGCTGCTCTCCTCCACGTCGGCGCTGGGCAACCGGGGGCAGGCCAACTACGCCGCCGCCAAGGCCGGGCTGCAGGGGCTCGCCCGGACGCTGGCCATCGAGCTGGGGCCCTTCGGCATCAACGTCAACGCCGTGGCCCCCGGCTTCATCGAGACCCGGATGACCCGGGCGGTGGCGGAGCGGCTGGGCATGGACTACGAGCAGCTGAAGCAGGTCGTGGCGGCGGAGATCCCGCTGGGACGGGTGGGCCGGCCGGATGACGTGGCGAACGTCATCGCCTTCCTCTGCAGCGACGAGGCGGCCTACGTCTCGGGACAGACCATCTACGTGGCCGGCGGGCCCAGGGGCTAGGCGGAGGTGGCGACGATGGAGACGCCGCGCGTGGGCAAGCTGTTCGATCTGTCAGGCAAGGTGGCCATCGTGACCGGCGGCTCCCGGGGCCTCGGGCTGGAGATGGCCGAGGGCCTGGGCGAGGCCGGCGCCGCCGTGGTGATCACCGGGCGGCGGGAGTCCTTCCTGCAGGAGGCGGAGGCGCACCTGCGGTCCAGGGGGATCGAGGTCCTGGCCTGCCAGGGGTCGGTGGCCGACCCTGCGGCCGTGGCGGAACTCGTGCGTGTCACCCGGGAGCGGTTCGGCCGCATCGACATCCTGGTGAACAACGCCGGCATCACCTGGGGCGCGCCGACCCTGGAGCACCCGCTGGAGAAGTGGCAGCAGGTGCTGGAGACCAACGTCACCGGCGCCTGGCTCCTCTCGCAGGCGGTCTGCCGCGCCATGGTGGAGCAGGGGGAGGGCGGGCGCATCATCAACATCTCGTCCTACGCCGGGCTGCAGGGCACGCCGCAGGCGGTGATGCCGACGGTCGGCTACAACACCAGCAAGGCGGCCCTGATCGGCCTTACCCGCACCCTGGCGGTCCACATGGCGGAGCACGGGATCCTGGTCAACGCCATCTGCCCCGGGTTCTTCCCCACCCGCATGACGAGGGGTATCCTCGAGGCTGCGGGCGACCAGATCGCCGCCGCCGGCGTGCCGCTGGGGCGCATCGGCCGGCCCGGGGAGCTGAAGGGCGTGGTCGTCTTCCTGGCGTCCGCGGCCAGCTCCTACATCACCGGCCAGGTGATCCCGGTCGACGGCGGGATGACGGCGTGGTGACACAGTGGCCGGAAGAGGTGACGGTGCGGTGACGCGGCGGACGGATGGGATAACCGCGTGGTGACGCGATGGACGGAAGGGATGACGGTGTCGTGACGCGGCGGACGGATGGGATCACCGCGTGGTGACACAGTGGCCGGAAGAGGTGACGGTGCGGTGATGCGGCGGACGGAGGGGATGACCGCGTGGTGACGCGGCGGACGGAAGCGATATCGGCGTGGTGATGCGGCGGACGGAGGGGATCACCGCGTGGTGACACAGTGGACGGAAGCGATGACGGTGTGGTGACGCGACGGACGGAAGGGATGACCGCGTGGTGACACAGTGGACGGAAGCGATGACGGTGTGGTGACGCGGCGGACGGAAGGGATAAGCGCGTGGTGACACAATGGGCGGAAGCGATGACGGCGTGGTGATGCGGCGGACGGATGAGATCGCCGCGTGGTGACACAGTGGACGGGAGCGATGACGGTGCGGTGACGCGAAGGACGGAAAGGAGGTGGACGAGATGGCTGAGATGACCTTCCAGGCGCTTCAGGATAAGGTGTTCGCGCTGCACCGGGAGGGCGCGTACAGCGAGGCACTGTCCCTGATCGAACAGCATGCGGATGCGCTTGCGCAGCATGCCGTCGACCTGTACTACTGGCGCGCCTGCCTGGCCTGCCGGGCGGGCGACCCGGATGCCGGCCTGGCCTGGCTCCAGGAGGCCTGCGACCGCGGCCTCTGGTATCACGACAGCATCCTGCGGGATCCGGACCTGGCACCCCTGCGGGAGAGCGGGCGGCTCGAGCCGCTGCAAAAGGTGTTCCGGGAGCGCCATGCGGCCGCCCAGGCGCAGGCGCGCCCGGAGCTGAGGGTCTGGTCGCCGGATGGCCCCCGCAGGGGCCTGCTGCTGGCCCTGCACGGCGCGGGCTGGAGCGCTGCCGACGAGGCGGAGCTCCTCCGGTGGCGCCCCGCCCTGGAGGCCGGGTGGCAGGTCGCGGCCGCCCAGTCGTCGCAGATGTGCGGACCTGGGAAGTACTTCTGGCACGACCGGGCGCTGGGCATCGCAGAGGTCCGGCGCCACCTCGAGGCGCTGGAGGCGCCTGATCACACCGTGGTGGCCGGGTTCTCGGCCGGCGCAGGCGTGGCGCTGCAGGGGGTGCTCAGCGGTGCGCTGCCCGCCGTCCGCTTCCTGGCCGTGGCCCCGGCCATCCGGTCTGAGGTCGTGCTGCCCATGGTGGAGACCTGCCGCCCCGACGTGCGCGGGTATGTGGTCATCGGGGAGAAGGACTGGTGCTGGCAGGCGGCCGTGGAGCTGACCGAGGCGATGCGCCGGCGCGGCCTCGCCGTCCGGCTCGAGGCTTACCCCGACCTCGCGCACGATTTCCCCCCGGGGTTCGCTGATCGGCTGGCGGAGCGGCTCGAGTGGCTCAGCGCGTGATCTCCGGATCGGACACGTGATTCACGCAGGCCCTGGCGGCGTCGCCGGGCCTGCTTTCGCGGTGCGCCCAGCATGGGCGCTGACTTGTTGGTGAAAGTCCAATACGGGCGAGGTGGCACCAGCCCGTTAGCCAAAGGCAAGGGCTGCC
>NZ_JAGGLG010000061.1 GCF_017874315.1 Symbiobacterium terraclitae
GCCGCCCCTCCTGGGTACCGTCAATCGGACGATGGCTACGGATTCCCATGGTGCAGTTCCGATTCGACCCAGAGCAGGGCAACTGGACGCTGTACGAGGCAGATCCTAACCGACGCTGGTTTGCATGGGATCTGGTCCAACCCTCACCAGACCTGGCCGAGCTTCTTAGGCACGTGCATGTCAGCGCCGCAGGGATTATCGTCGGTTGATCCTACGACGCCTTGTCACCGTTGCCTGCACCAAACTTGGCGAATGCGTATTCCGGACGGGTTCGACCACTCATTCCGGTCGAACCCGTCCACTGGTTACGGTCGAACTCGACCACGCATTCCACCCGAACTCGACCAGTCATTCCGGTTGAAAGCGACCGGCTCTAGGCCTAGAGCGAAGCGGCATGGGCAACCATCACAGGCTTTTTCCGGTCCTTCTCGAAGTGTGGACAAAATCACCACCCGAGGGGACGTGGGCAAGCCTTGGCCAATCGGAGGTTGTCGATGCGCAAGATCAAAGAGGTCCTTCGCCTGAAGTGGGAGGTCGGGCTTTCTGCCCGACAGATCGCCCGCAGCCTCTCGGTCTCACACAGTACCGTGCTCGACCTGCTTCGGCGCTTTGAACGTTCGGAGATTACCTGGCCGCTGCCCGAGATCGACGACAGTGCGCTCGAGGCCGCGCTCTACCCGGGAAACCCTGAAACTCGTGTAGAACGACCGCTGCCTGACATGGCGTACATCCATCGAGAGCTGGCCCGCAAAGGGGTCACCCTGCAACTCCTCTGGTGGGAGTACAAGCAGAACCAACCCGACGGGCTCCAGTACAGCCAGTTCTGCCAGCGGTACCGGGAATGGCGTGAGAAGCTCGACGTCGTGCTGCGGCAGCAGCATCGAGCTGGAGAGCAGATGCAAGTGGACTTTGTGGGAGGCTCCCTCCCCATTCACGATCGGGAGACCGGAGAGGTCCTACAGGCTCAGATCTTCGTCGCCGTACTGCCGGCCAGCAACTACACGTTCGCCAAGGTCTGTCCCTCGCAGAGCCTTCGGTCGTGGATTGCCGCACACTGTGACGCCCTGGAGTTCTTCGGCGGCGCACCGGAGGTCATCGTGCCGGATAACCCCAAGGCTGGCGTCACCAGGGCCTGCCGCTATGAGCCGGACCTCAATCCCACCTACGCGGACATGGCCAGTCACTACGGTGCTGCTGTCATCCCTGCAAGGCCCCGCAAGCCCAAGGATAAGGCGAAGGTCGAGAATGCCGTGCTGGTCGTGGAGCGGTGGATCCTCGCGGCTTTACGGAATCGCACCTTCTTCAGTCTCCGCGAGGCGGACCTTGCCGTTCGGGAGGCGGTCGAAAAACTCAACAACAGGCCATTTCAGAAGCTCGAAGGTACCCGCCGCAGCCTGTACGAAACACTGGACAAGCCGGCCCTCAAGCCATTGCCGCCCAAGCGGTATGAGTACGCAGAATGGCGCAAGGCCAAGGTGAACATGGACTACCATGTCGAGGTCGACCGCAACTACTACAGCGTTCCCTACCAGCTGGTGGGCGAGACGCTGGACATCCGGTTCACTGACGGTCTCATCGAGGCCCTGCTCCGGGGAAAGCTCGTGGCCTGCCATCCCAGAGCTACGGGCCGGGGTCGGTACGTCACCCAGATTCAGCACATGCCTGCCGCCCACAGGCGGCATCGCGAGTGGACTCCCTCCCGGTTGGTGGGCTGGGCCGAATCGGTTGGACCGCAGACAGTCAAGTTGGTGACCACCATACTGGAGCAGAAGCCACATCCCGAGCAGGGTTACCGGTCTTGTCTGGGAATCATGCAGCTTGGTAAGAAGTACGGCTTGGAACGACTTGAAGCCGCATCGGCTCGTGCCGTCATCTCAGGGGCGTACAGCTACAGCAGCATGAAGTCCATCCTCGCCAGCAACCTGGATCAAGCCCCGCTTCCCGCCCCACCAGATGAGCAGGCCACTCCTGTGCACCAGAACCTACGGGGACCCGAGTACTACGCACAAGGGGGGCAGTAGGGCATGCCTACTCAGACCACCATTGAGAGGCTCCGCGCCATGCGCCTGCGGGGGATGGCCGATGCTTTGACGGTCCAGCAACAGCAGCCCGAACTCCAGACACTGACATTCGAAGAACGCTTAGGACTGTTGGTGGATCAGGAGTGGATGGACCGGCAGAACCGTCGCCTGGCCCGCCTGCTCAAAGAGGCGAAGTTTCGCGTCGCCGCATGCATGGAGGATATCGACTACCAGCACCCGCGCGGACTGGACCGATCGGTCATGCGCAGCTTGGCCTCCGGTCAGTGGGTCCAGTACGGCCAGCATGTCCTGGTTGTCGGTCCCACAGGTGTCGGGAAGACGTTCATCGCCTGCGCCCTGGGGAACGCCGCCTGCCGGCACGGGTACACCGTGAGGTACTACCGAGTCCCTCGACTCCTTGCCGACCTATCCACCGCCAGGGTCGACGGTTCATTCCGGCGCATCCTGAGCACCTTGGCCCACACAGATGTGCTAATCCTTGACGACTGGGGGCTTGTCCCCGTCTCGGTCGCCGAATCCCGTGACCTTCTGGAGGTGATCGATGACCGTGCGCAGGCGCGGTCTACCGTCATCGCCTCACAGTTGCCCATAGAGACCTGGCACGGTGTCATCGGTGATGCTACCGTGGCCGACGCCATTCTGGACCGCCTGGTCCACGGTGCACACAAGCTGATCCTGAAGGGGGAATCGATGCGGAAGATGGCGAACTCCACGGGATACGCCCCAGAAACCGACTAGAGTCGCGAGCTCACCGCCCGTTCGCTCCTCTAGGCCGCCCCATTTACCCGGTCGGGTTGCACCGGAACGACCGGTCGATTTGGATCGGAATCAGTGGTCGGCTTGGACCGGAACCGGTGGTCGATTTGACCGGAATACGCAGCGAAGACCCCCAATCTCTTGATCAAACACACAGCAGCTCGAGGACTGCGGTGAACACCTTTTCGAGCACGCCCTTCATACGCTCCGAACGGAACCGGTTAATGGTGCGGAAATCGGGGGTCTGCC
>NZ_JAGGLG010000062.1 GCF_017874315.1 Symbiobacterium terraclitae
TGAAATCGAGTAGGCCGTAGGGTCGCCCTACGACCTCTCACAACACCGGACATGCGGGTCACGCATCCGGCGTTTCGTCAAGCGCTCCGAGTCGATTCGTAGCTTTCCTTCAGGCTCTTGAGCCCTTGGGCTTGCCAGTAGGCAAGCCCGAGGGCTTTATGCATCTGGGGGGTGTGCGCTGCTCGCCAGGGTCCCGCCTGCATCCATGCCGCCTTTCGGGCAGGCCCAGGGTTCAGGCCCAGGCGTCTCAGTTCACGGTAGCGGGTTCGGCCCCGCTTCCACTGCTTCCAGAGGCACATCCGCAGGCGACTCCGTATCCACTGATCCATCTCAGCGAATACGCTGGGCGTCTCGGCAAGGCGGAAGTACGCCAGCCATCCTCCCAGGTATGCGTTGAGTCGGCGGATTCGTTCGTTGGGTGCCAGCGGTCGTGTCCGGTTGGTTATCTCACGGATTTTCGCCGTGAACCGCTCCTTCGTCTTCGGGGCGAGGCGAATGCGGACCCGCTTCCCTGGCAGGAAGCTGAACCCCAGAAACTTGCGTTTCCATGGGCGGTCCACCGCACTCTTCTCCTCGTTGACCTTGAGCTTCAGCCGGCCCTCCAGAAGCCGCCTCATGCCCTGCATGACTCGCTCTCCGGCCCGCTTGCTCCGCACATAGACATTGCAGTCGTCGGCGTAGCGGGCGAACCGGTGCCCGCGGCTCTCCAGTTCCTTGTCCAGGTCGTCCAGCAGGATGTTGGCCAGCAAGGGGCTGAGCGGTCCGCCCTGCGGCGTCCCCTCCTCCGTCCTTACCTTGACCCCTCCCTCCATGACGCCTGCTTCCAGGTACCGGCGGATCAGCCGCAGCACTCGCTTGTCCCGCACCTTCCTTGCTACCCGCGCCATGAGCACGTCGTGGTTGACCCGGTCGAAGAACTGGGCCAAGTCCACATCGACTACCCATGTGAACCCCTCTTCGATGTGGTTCCGGGCCGCTCTGACCGCATCGTGTGCGCTTCTGCCAGGGCGGAATCCGTAGCTGCTCTCCGAGAAGTTCGGGTCGAAGATGGGCGTGAGAACCTGAGACAGCGCCTGCTGGATCAGACGGTCGAGCACGGTCGGAACGCCCAGGAGTCGCTTGCCGCCTTGGGGTTTCGGGATTTCGACCCTTCGGACTGGCTGCGGCTCATAAGTCCCGTTCAGCAGTTCGGTCCGGATGCGCTCCCAGTGCTGGCGGAGGTACGGACGCAGGTCTTTGGTCTCCATGCCGTCCACGCCTGGTGAGCCGCCATTCCTCTCGACTCGCTTCAGTGCCGCAAGCATGTTGCTGCGTTCGACCATCTGCTCCAGCAAAGCCTCGAATCGGGGCTCGGGGGATGGGCGCTCGGGTTGTGCCGAAGACGCACTCGGCCCTCCTGCGGTCCCCTGCGGCTTCACCGCTTTCTCCCGCAGGTAGGCCCCTTCTGGGGTTTTCTGCTGTCGCTGTGCGTCCTGCGAACGTGCCAAGGCTCATCCTCCTCTTGACGTTCGGCCCTTCCCGGCTGCGGCGTCCCGCCTCCGGTACTATGGCCTCTGCTGACTC
The DNA here is from genome assembly GCF_017874315.1 of Symbiobacterium terraclitae. NCBI lineage: Bacteria > Bacillati > Bacillota > Clostridia > Eubacteriales > Symbiobacteriaceae > Symbiobacterium > Symbiobacterium terraclitae. The sequence goes on from NZ_JAGGLG010000062.1 coordinate 1,564, forward strand.
CCTCCCGGTCGAGGCTGGCCTCGGTCTCTCCTTGTGCCTGCCTTGTCAGTGCCACTGACGTTCCGGAAGGGTCTCCCCAGGTAAGAGCGCTGACCTTCCCCCCGCACCGGCTGCGTTTACTCTCCTGCCCTTTGGTGGCCTCGGGTTTCGTCGCTCGCGGCCGACTCACCCAAGCAGGCTAGCCTCACACGCAGTTCGTGTTCCTCCGGTCGTGGGTTTGCCTCCGGCTTCCTCCAGACCCCCATTACTGGGCAGCCCTTGCCTTTGGCTAACGGGCTGGTGCCACCTCGCCCGTATTGGACTTTCACCAACAAGTCAGCGCCCATGCTGGGCGCACCGCG
>NZ_JAGGLG010000063.1 GCF_017874315.1 Symbiobacterium terraclitae
GAGGGTGGTCAACTCTCGAACCCTCAAAACTAAACAGTGCAGTAGAGTGCCTTGCGGTCGTCATCTGCCCTCAGCCCGTTTTGCTCAGGCTGAGTATCGACCTAGGAGTCTTCCCCTTTCAGGGGAACGCTCTCCTTAGAAAGGAGGTGATCCAGCCGCACCTTCCGATACGGCTACCTTGTTACGACTTCACCCCAGTCACCGGCCCCACCTTCGGCGGCTGCCTCCCTTGCGGGTTAGCTCACCGACTTCGGGTGTTACCAGCTCCCATGGTGTGACGGGCGGTGTGTACAAGGCCCGGGAACGTATTCACCGCGGCATGCTGATCCGCGATTACTAGCAACTCCGACTTCACGCAGGCGAGTTGCAGCCTGCGATCTGAACTGGGACCGCCTTTGGCGGTTTCCTCCCCCTCACGGGTTCGGTTCGCTCTGTGGCGGCCATTGTAGCACGTGTGTAGCCCAGGACATAAGGGGCATGATGATTTGACGTCATCCCCACCTTCCTCCGGTTTGTCACCGGCAGTCTCGCATGAGTGCCCGACTTTACTCGCTGGCAACATACGATAGGGGTTGCGCTCGTTGCGGGACTTAACCCAACATCTCACGACACGAGCTGACGACAACCATGCACCACCTGTCTCACCGCTCCCTCGAAGAGGGCACCCCCGTATTTCTACAGGGTTCGGTGGATGTCAAGCCCTGGTAAGGTTCTACGCGTTGCTTCGAATTAAACCACATGCTCCGCTGCTTGTGCGGGCCCCCGTCAATTCCTTTGAGTTTCAACCTTGCGGCCGTACTCCCCAGGCGGAGTGCTTATTGCGTTAACTCCTGCACGAGGGGGGTCGATACCCCTCACACATAGCACTCATCGTTTACGGCTAGGACTACCAGGGTATCTAATCCTGTTTGCTCCCCTAGCTTTCGCGCCTCAGCGTCAGTTACTCCCCAGGCAGCCGCCTTCGCCACTGGTGTTCCTCCCGATCTCTACGCATTTCACTGCTACACCGGGAATTCCACTGCCCTCTAGAGCACTCAAGCCCGCCAGTTTCAAAGGCAACCCCGTGGTTGAGCCACGGGTTTTCACCCCTGACTTAACAGGCCGCCTACACGCCCTTTACGCCCAATAATTCCGGACAACGCTCGCCCCCTACGTATTACCGCGGCTGCTGGCACGTAGTTTGCCGGGGCTTCCTCGCCCGCTACCGTCCCCCCGGACCCATTTCCTGATCCGGTCCTTCGTCACGGGCAACAGAGCTTTACAACCCGAAGGCCTTCTTCGCTCACGCGGCGTTGCTGCATCAGGCTTTCGCCCATTGTGCAAAATTCCCGACTGCTGCCTCCCGTAGGAGTCTGGGCCGTGTCTCAGTCCCAGTGTGGCCGGTCGCCCTCTCAGGCCGGCTACCCATCGTCGCCTTGGTAGGCCGTTACCCTACCAACTAGCTAATGGGCCGCGGACCCCTCCTCATCCACCGCCTTGCAGCGCCTTTTCTCCCTGCCCCATGCGAGGCCGTGAGCTTATCCGGTATTAGCAGGCCTTTCGGCCTGTTATCCCAGAGATGAGGGTAGGTTATCCACGTGTTACTCACCCGTCCGCCGCTAAGCATAAGACCGAAGTCCCATGCTCCGCTCGACTTGCATGTCTTAGGCACGCCGCCAGCGTTCGTCCTGAGCCAGGATCAAACTCTCCGTTGAAAAGTTTGCTTGGCTCCCTTGGAGTCGTCGACTCGCAGGCTTCC
>NZ_JAGGLG010000065.1 GCF_017874315.1 Symbiobacterium terraclitae
CGGCGTTCGATCTTGCGAGAGGAGTAGACGCCGTTGCAGTAGGCGTACAGCAGCACCTTGACCATCATCCGCGGATGGTACGGTGGGTAACCTCGCAGCTCTCGCTCGTATGTCCGTTCGATTTGGCTTAAATCGAGTGAGTCCACGACATCACTCAGGAAGTAAGCGAAATGGTCATGCGGAAGCCAGTCCTGCAGGGCAGGGGGCAGCAGCAACAGCTGATTGGGCTCATACGGTCGATACGTCTTCTTGCTCATGCTGAAGACATTGGACACCCAACCCTTTTGCTCCTACAGAACTGGCTTACTCAGACAGGCTCCTAGCCCATACCGTTCGCTGAAGGGCAATGACACTATTCCCAAGGAATCGGATCTTCAAAGATGAAGAATGCACGCAATTCGTAGTCCACAAACGACACTCGGGCATAAAATCCATCGGAACTCTCGATGTTCATGACAACCCGCTTATCTGTTGACCCGGGCGACATCTCAATGGATTTGACATCTGTGTCAGGATGGGCTCGAAACCAATCCAAGATGGAATCGAATTGGACATCATCCCATAATACGGAACTACGTTGCAACTGTTCTTCACGGCCAACAAAGAAGGCGTAGGTTTTGTCTGACTCAGCCCAGATGAGATCAGTCGGAATCCGGCCCTGCTTGAACTCATAAAACGTGTACTTTGCTAACGCATGGAAAACGCCGGGCGGAATAGAGTGCTCAGAGGTGGTGTGTTCTGATTGATCAGATTCCACACTAGACACATTGCGGCCGTCGGTTGCCTCTGAGTTTGTGCAACCGCTCAAGAGGATAGTCAGCACAAGTAGCAACAGGTAGAACCGCTTGCGGAAAGCCACTTTGAATCCCTCCCGTCTTCCTATAACGAGTAGAGAAGGCAGACGGATACCCAAGAACCCGCGGTACGCGTGGGTATTTGTAAGGCCAGAGAGCGAAGAGGAGAGCACGTGCCGGTCACCAGGAAGATAGTAAGGATCTGTTCCAGCAGAGCATTCTGTTGGAACAGATCCATCTGGGTTACCACGATGTTCGCGCAGCCCAGTTAGAAGGGTCGTTATTCTTAAAGTCACCGCAATAGTCGTTCTTGCACTTCTTCTCGACCGGATCCGTATACTTCGGATCGTCGACATACGGTTTCGTTGGGCTGTCGCTAATTTGCCTAGCCCAAGATCCTGGCATTCTGCCTCCGGTCGGACTGGACTCGTCGAACTGCAAATGCACATGACGGCCGCGCCAGTCGCACCCAGCGTTTTCAGAGGTCTTTTGCTTCCCAACAACGATGTTGGTTACAGTACCATTGGCAGGAACCTGCTGGGCTGTAAAGGAACTGCTCTTGTCTACGTGCGTAAAATTCACAGTGCCACCGTAGTACCGATATATGACAGCACTCCTGCAACAACAATGGAAACAACCGACAGTATGCGAGATTTTGGCATACGAACGCATAACCCCCTTGTGGCACACGAATCTAAACCATATATAGCATATCTCCTGAGTCCCCACAATACACTAGCGTGTGTCTAAAGTCAGACAGCCACATCTCCTGACCGAATCCTTGATGTCATCAGCTCGTGGGCTATAATAACGGTACATCGGACCATCGCGTAGAGGGCTAGGAGCCTGTCCGGGTAACCGCACGTGAGATAGGGGCAGACTCCCAATGATTGGATATCAACGATCGTGCCTACTTCTTCATGCGCTGTCTG
>NZ_JAGGLG010000066.1 GCF_017874315.1 Symbiobacterium terraclitae
TGGTGGCCGCAGGTCGGCTCACGAGAGGCGCTTGGTGGTATGTAGTGCCAGATAAAGGACCGGCTAAGCCTCTTTGGAGTGTTGTCGAGCGGTGAAGCACAAGATCTCCCTGCCCCTCTAGACGCAGGAGGCACACGAAAGCCGCCGGCTCTCTAGGAGCGCCAGCTTCTTCAGATTCTGCGCCAGGGCAGACACAAGGCACTGGTGCTGCACACGCCTGCGGCCTCGGTATCGGGCGTAGCGCAGGCCGTGCAGTTCCTTGGCGTCTGCAAAGCTGCGCTCAACGGTTTCCCGGCGACGCTGCGTGAGGTACTGTCCCAGCTCGGTCTTGAGAAACTCCCGGGCTTCCTCCCGCAGGTGTTCGTGTACGTGGCGGTGTATCACTTTCTGCTTCGTGGATGAACGGGTACACTGGCCGAGCAGTGGACACGTCGAACAGACCGAAGGGTCGGACCGGTACACGCGGTAGCCGTCACGAGTGGTAGTCACGTACGTCAGCCACCGCTTGGCCGGGCAGCGGTAAGCGTCCACCGCACTGTCATACTTGAAGCGCCACTTGCCCATCAGGCCCTTCGGTGTGGGGTGACGGCGATAGGCTACCGCAGCTTCAATCTGGCGCTTGGACAAAAGGCGCAGGTTCTGCAAGGTGTTGTAACCGGCATCGACTCCGGCTTGCTGTACCTCCAGCTTGAACCGGTCAACACGCTTGAGGCAGGTGGGGTAAACCTGTGCGTCGGTCATGGCCGCCGATGTGACGAAGACGTCCAGAGTGAACCCGTGGAGACCATCGACGGTCCGGTGCTGCAGGTAGTGAAACCCGTCAGGTTTCCCTTCACGGCGAAGCATGGCCGCTTCCGGATCCGTCAGGCTGGCCGTGATCTGCTCCACCGACAGCTCGGGTTCCGGTTCTTCCTCCAACACCGGCAGCGGCTTCAGGCCGTGAGCTTCACGGTCAGCGTTTACTGCAGCCAGTAAGTCATCCTCCGTTGAATCGCCAGACGCACACGCTTCTTGCTCGGCCCGACGAGCCGCCACGTGCCGTTCCCGGGCCCTGGCGACATCCTCCAGGGTAACCCCTTGCGCACCTTCCTTGGCGATCCGTCGCTTGTTTGCGTTCGCCTTCAGGTGACTGGAGTCGGTAAAGATCATGCGTCCATCGATGTACCCTGCATCAATCGCTTGCTTGACCACATGGTCGAACAGTTCTTCGAACAAGCCGGAGTCCTTCCACCGGCGGCTGTAGTTCTTGCCTGGCGTCGTGAAATGCGGCACCGGATCGGTGAGGCCCAACCCGAGGAACCAGCGGTAGGCGATGTTCAGCCGGATTTCCTCGGCCAGGCGACGGTCGGATCGAATCCCGTAGAGATAGGCGATCAGCTCCATCTTCACCAACACCACGGGATCAACGGCCGGCCGCCCCACCTTGCTGTAGAACCTTGCGGTGCGCTCCCGGATGAAGTCGGTGTCCAAAATGGCTTGGATCTTGCGGAGCAGGTGGTCTTGCGGCACCAGGTCTTCGAGCAACACCATTTCGTACTTGGACTGCACGTCTCCACGGCCACGCAGCACCGCACTCACCCGCCGGCAATTTATACTTGCACTTACATTGTAACGCAAAATCCGGGCGCCCGCGAGGGGTCTCCCGGATTTTGTCTACAGCCTG
>NZ_JAGGLG010000067.1 GCF_017874315.1 Symbiobacterium terraclitae
GCACATCCCAGTTTACAGGTTTGGAAGTTCGAGGTGGCTCACTTTTGCGTGATCAAATGGCCCCCGAATGGCTCCCTTTTAGGTTATCAAACACACACGTCTCCTGGCGCACGACGGGGTCCAGCCCGACCGAGGGCTCGTCCAGGAAGAGCACGCTGGCCCCCGACAGGAGCGCCCGGGCCACCTGGACCCGCCGGCGGTAGCCGCCTGAGAGCTGATGCGGCCGCAGGCCGGCCACGGCCCCGAGGCCGAACCGCTCGATGGCCTCATCGGTCCGCTTCCGCGCCTCGCGGTACCCAAAGCCGCGGAACAGCAGGTAGATCATGATGTTCTGGTAGACATCCAGGTGCGCACCGAGGGTGCTGATCTGGGGGATCACGGCGATCTGCCGGCGGACGGCGAGCGGCTGCCGCCGGATGTCAAACCCGTTGATCCGGGCGGTGCCGCTCGTGGGGCGGATCACCGTGGTGAGCATGCGGATGGTCGTCGACTTCCCGGCCCCGTTCGGCCCGAGGAAACCGAAGACGTCACCCCGGTGCACGTGGAGATCGAGGTTTTTCACGGCGGCTTTCTGGCCGTAGTACTTCGAGAGGCGTTGTGCCTCGATCACAGACAGCCCCCCCGCCAAGAGCGTGAGCGTGAGACGCGCCGATGGCGGCCGATGCGCAGGCGTGCGCGGGTGAGCCTCATCGTGCACGGGTCGTGGATCTCATACTGCGATCTTTCCGGTATGCGTCTCCCGTCTTAGTTGCGTGTATGTTCATTTCGCTACGGCGTCGTCTCTAACCTCTCTGCGCCAGTCGGCATCAAGCGCTGCCCCGGCCGCAGGGCAGCAGTTCACGGGCCGCTGCCGCTACTGCGAGGGGGCCGGGCCTCGCTTCTCCGGGAAGATGCGGGCGTGGTGGCCACGCTGGGCCTGAAGCGCCCTGTTCTCCCCTCCCGCCGTCTGCTTCGCAGACGGCTGCCGGGTTCCGGCAACCCTTCGGGTTGCCTCCAGGTGATCCCCTCCGGCTGTGATGCCATAGCAGAAGACCACCGCAACATGTGCGGTGGTCAAAAACAGCTCCGGCAGGCGACCCCGAGGCGACGCAGTCGCCCGGGGGTCGCTAGCCTTCAAAATAGCTCGGGCAGCGACCTATTCTCCCCCTTGCGGAGTACCTTCGGCCCTGGAGGGCTTAACTTCCGTGTTCGGAATGGGAACGGG
>NZ_JAGGLG010000068.1 GCF_017874315.1 Symbiobacterium terraclitae
CATACGGTCGATACGTCTTCTTGCTCATGCTGAAGACATTGGACACCGAACCCTTTTGCTCCTACAGAACTGGCTTACTCAGACAGGCTCCTAGGAGATCGCCAGTGGCATCGAGGACTGCAACCGGACGACGCAGTACGTGGAACCATACAACGGGAGCCTGGCGAAGTGTTCCTCCGCCTCGCGGACGGGGACCGTGCAACTCCCACTGAAGTCCGGGTGGGCCTGAACCATGTCGGCCGCGGTCAAGTCCCTCTACGGCGTGAGAGCGAGTACGCCATCGATACCGGGTTGCGGAAATGAGCGAAAATGGTATACTAACCTGACGATAGAGTTCCTACGAAGATGGGCAGGGTGGTTGATGTCCAGCATGAGGCGAACGATTCTGTTGTTGGTGGTATCTGCTCTCTTGGTGGGCTGCAGCGCTCGGGCCAACCTAACGCAACTTCCGGACGCGGTCACATTTACACCGATTACGGAGGCGACCGACTTCAACATAGATGCGGAACTGGTCCTGCAGCCTCATCCTGAACTGCCCAATAGTTGGCAGGGAAGCATGACCTTCAGGTTCGTATCCTTAGTAGATGAAGATCTCCACAACGTGAGGGTCGCCATTTTCTATCCCGAACAGATGGTCGAAGTGTTGCTCATTCCGGAGGAGACTTTGGTCCTTCCTCCCAGTGGCCGCCGCTTTGATGTGACTCCGGAACGACCCGAGTGGCGGTTCACACATACTGTAGCTGCATTCGACTGGGAGCAGCTAGGCGAAGTGAAGGCTGCCATCTTGAACCCAATCCGGCTACGCATCGTCTGGGACGGCGCCGAGCGGTTCCTTGAGATCCCGCCGTCGGAGATTGCAGTTCGCGAACCAAACGGGTGAGAGACTGATCAGAAAGCCCCCTGAGGGAGTGTAGAGTCGACGAGGTAGGGAGCTAGGCCCCCTACCTCGTCGCTTGTGTGCAAATAGCCTAGACGCCAACGGTGCTCCCACCTACCGTGTCAACGGCAACGTGGATTTGGGTCTTCGCCAAGTTTGGTGCAGGCAACGGTGACAAGGCGTCGTAGGATCAACCGACGATAATCCCTGCGGCGCTGACATGCACGTGCCTAAGAAGCTC
>NZ_JAGGLG010000069.1 GCF_017874315.1 Symbiobacterium terraclitae
ATGCTGCACCGCACCTACTCGGTTTCTGAGGTCAGCAGGGCTCTGCAGCAAGCCCTGGCCCAGCGTACGGCTTGCTGCGCAGCGGTCCGGCAACTCCTTGGCGCTCAACCGGATCTTGCAGCTGGAGCACCGCCCTCCACGGACGGGAGACTGGCCAGCATCCGGGTGCAGCAGCCCTCGCTGGCCGAGTACAACCGGCTGCTGAAAGGGGGCGTAGTGCATTGAGCCAGGAACTGCTGCTGGATTACTACCTGAAGCGCCTGAAGCTCCCCACGGTCCGGCGTCTGTACAAGGAACTGGCGCGGGATGCAGCAGAGCACAACAAGACCTTTGAGGAGTACCTCGAGGCCCTGATGGAACAGGAGGTGATCCACCGGGAAGACAACCAGCTGCAGCGCCGTCTTAAAGCTGCTGGCTTCCCGGTTCCCAAGACCCTGGAATCCTTCGACTTCACGGCCATTCCGTCCGTGAACAAGGCGAAGATCCTGGCACTGAGCAAGGGTGAATACATCCGGGATCGGGAGAACGTGCTCTTCGTTGGCAACAGCGGCACCGGCAAAACGCACCTGGCCACAGCGCTGGGCATCGCCGCGTGCCGGCAAGGCTACCGGGTTCGTTTCTGGCGAGTGGGCCAGCTTGTGGCCGAACTTGAGGAGGCGCAGAATGAGCACCGGCTCACTCGCGTCGAGAAACAGTGGCTGCGTCAGGATCTGGTGGTACTGGACGAACTCGGCTATGTGTCCCTCAGTCGGGCCGCCAGCGAACTGCTGTTCCACTTTGTCGCCGCACGCTACGAACGGGGCAGCCTGATCATTACGACGAACCTGGAATTCTCGGAATGGGCGCAGGTATTCGGAGACGAGAAGATGACAGCGGCACTGGCCGACCGTGTGACCCACAAGGCCCACATCATCGCGATGAACGGGGAGTCGTACCGATTCCGTGAGACCCTCCGACGGCAGGAAGCCGTGAAGCAACGCGCGGAGATACCGTAAGTCCCGCACGCGCCCCTAGAAGTTTCCAGTCAACTGGAAACCGCAATGGAAACCAAATCGGCCCCGTAGGGTTGGCAGGTGGCTCACTATTTGATGATCAAAGTGGCTCCCAATCTC
>NZ_JAGGLG010000070.1 GCF_017874315.1 Symbiobacterium terraclitae
GGACGACGGAATGACTGGTGAGCAGGAGCCGGGGAAGGTGATACCGGTTCCGAAACGACGATACTACAGCCTGATTGACAAGGTGTACGAGCTCCGCAACCTGTACGAGGCGTGGCTGGCAGTGAAGCGGAACAAGGGCGCAGCCGGGGTCGACCGGGTGAGTGTTACCCGGTTCGAGAAGGACCTGGAGCGCAATCTACGGCGACTACACCAGCAACTGCGGGACGGGACGTACAAGCCGCCGCCGGTGCGGCGGGTGTACATTGACAAGGCGGACGGAAGTAAGCGACCACTGGGGATCCCTGCAGTGGCGGACCGAGTGGTGCAGATGGCGACGGTGCGGGTGTTGACCCCGATCTTTGAGGCGGAGTTTCTCCCGTGTAGTCACGGTTTCCGGCCAGGGCGCTCGACCCGTACGGCAGTTGCGATGGTGGAGGAGTACCGCAAGCAGGGGTTTCGCTGGGTGGTGGACGTGGACTTCAAGTCTTACTTCGACACCCTGGACCACGAGGTACTGATGGCGAAGGTGAAGGAGAGGATCACCGACGGGCGCATCCTCGGGCTGATCCGCTCGTGGCTGACAGCTGGAGTCATGAGCGACGGAAACCTGACCTACCAGACCACGGGGACGCCGCAGGGGGGCGTGATATCCCCCCTGTTGGCGAACATCTACCTCCACAGTCTCGACTCTGCCCTCACCAACTGGGGGTACAAGGTCGTCAGGTATGCGGACGACATGGTGGTGCTCTGCCCGAGCCTGAACAAGGCGAAGACGGCGTTGGGACTCCTGAAGCAGATGGCGGAAGGTGAGCTGAAGTTAACGCTCCATCCGAAGAAGACGCGGCTGACCACTTTCGGCCAAGGCTTTGACTTCCTCGGGTTTACGTTTAAGCGCCAACACCGAGTGGCACGCAAACGTGCCCTGGAGAAGTTCAAGGAGCGAGTGAGGGAACTCACGCCCCGGCAGACGCACCTTACCCTGAAGGAGGTAATTGCCAACCTCAACCCGCTGATCCGGGGATGGGGCAACTACTT
>NZ_JAGGLG010000071.1 GCF_017874315.1 Symbiobacterium terraclitae
GACCGGATTCGGCGAAAGCAGGTCACCCGTAAGATCGACGACTACGTGGACCATATCAAGGTGCGTCTCGCCAAGTACCCAGAGCTCACCGCCGAGAGACTCTTCCGGGAGATCGCCGAGCTTGGTTACACGGGCTCCCGCCGATCCGTGCGCCGCTTCCTGAGCACCATCCGCCCCAAGCAAGAGCGCGTGTACAAGCCCGTTGAAACCCTGCCAGGTGAGCAGGCCCAGGTGGATTGGGGGCATGAGAAGGCCTTCGACGAGAACGGCCGGCCCGTTGACCGCTACTCGTTCAACTTCATCCTGAGCCGCTCCCGTGTTCGGTACGTCGAGTACACGTCGTCACAGGACATGGCTACCTTCCTGGCATGCCATGAGCGGGCGTTTCGATACATCGGGGGCTGCCCACGGGAAATCGTCTACGACAACTGCAAGACCGTTGTATCCGAACGGATTGGCGACGTGATCCGGTTCACCGCTGACCTTTTGCGGTTTGCGGCAGCCTTTGGGTTCAAACCCCGGGCTTGCTGGGTTCATGACCCCGAGTCCAAGGGTAAGGTGGAGTCAACCGTCAAGTATGCCCGGCGTGACTTCTACTATGGCAACGAACACCTGCCTTTGGACGAGGTGAACCGCCAGGCCCTGGTATGGCTGAATCAGGTCGCGAACCGCAAGGTCTCGGAAGCAACGCAACGGGTTCCCTTCGAGGTTCTGGAGGAGGAGCGCCGATTCCTGCTACCCCTCCCGCCAGTCACACGACCGGCCGCATACGCGGAACGAGGAGCCAAGGTCAGCAAGGCTTGCCTCATCTCGGTCGACGGCAACAAGTACTCGGTTCCGCATCATCTGGCCCGGCAGGCCGTGACACTGCGCCTATACGAGGACCGGATTGAGGTCTATGCCACCGGCGAGTTGGCTGCTACCTTGCCGAAGTGTCGGGGCAAGGGCCAGCAGATCATCCAGGACGAGCATTACGCCGGGCGCCAGAGGGGCAACCGGCATCCCTCCCTCCAGCAGCGGTTCGAG